>NZ_JCAQOZ010000065.1:0-169794 GCF_059567945.1 Paraburkholderia sp. BGA-UO-ETr-F12
GACTACCTGAACGTGGGCGACGATCTGGCGCTTGCGAACACGGACGACGACTGGTCGCACCGGCTGCAGCAGTTCCCGCTGTTCGTCGGGGGTGCGCCGGACGAATTGCTGATGCGGCGCAATGGTGATGATCCGGCAACCGACCGCTACGTGCTGCGCGACGCGAACAACAACGTGATCGCGCTGACCAATGCGGGGCAGAACATCGTCACGCAATACCGCTATGAGCCTTACGGACAGACGACGCTGAGTGGCGCAGCGGATGCGAACCCGCAGCAGTACACCGGACGGGAGAATGATGGGACGGGGCTGTATTACTACCGGAACCGGTATTACAGTCCGCAGACGGGCAGGTTCATCAGTGAGGACCCGATCGGCTACGCGAGTGGGCAGACGAATGCGTATGCTTACGTGGGTGGGAACCCGGTTCAGTTCAGAGA
This sequence comes from Paraburkholderia sp. BGA-UO-ETr-F12, assembly GCF_059567945.1. Taxonomy (NCBI): domain Bacteria; kingdom Pseudomonadati; phylum Pseudomonadota; class Betaproteobacteria; order Burkholderiales; family Burkholderiaceae; genus Paraburkholderia; species Paraburkholderia sp. BGA-UO-ETr-F12. Next base: position 441 of record NZ_JCAQOZ010000065.1, read on the forward strand.
TCCCTTTGGTCTGGCTCGCGGCAAGAATGGACGATGGGCACCTGACTCATGGTGTGTCAACTGCGGTGGTCCACATGCGGGAACGTATACTCCATATTGTCCAGACTGCTATAGGAAATCGCAGGATCCTAATGGTCAAACTCCGGTGCTTCCGATTGATCCAAGCGGCGGAAATAAGGGTAGCGGAACATGTCCCATTGATTAGGCGGTCGCGCGGCACGGGGTCGCGATCTGAAAAAGAGAAACTGCATGCAGTTCATACTTGAGATTTTCGACAACGTGACGGAGTGCATTGAACATGAAGTGCGCTTCGAGGCTGGCGGCGATGAAATCGCCGCGTGTCTAGGTCTGGATGCGCTCCTTGCGCATAGAGTTTATAGACTTGATTCTGCTGATGTGGTGCGTGTGGAGAGGCGTTTCCAGTTGCGATTGCCAGAGGGCGCGGAGATCGTGATGCTTCGGGCACAGAATCGGCCGCTTGATGAGCTGCCCTACATGCTCCACACGAATCGCGAGTTAAGGATGATGTTGTCCGGCACAAAACCACTGTCGGCGTTTTGCGGGCAATATCCGCCTCATTCAGACGTAGAAGAAATCCCAGAGAGGCTGTTTGATCCGTTTGTCGAAGCTGGAAGGTTTGTCAAACGCGAATACGTGGAGCCATTGCGCGATGGCCCTGTACGGGGCATCCATCATGTCTTGTACGCGTTGCCGGGGGAAAGTTGGCGCATCGATGCCTATATCCTGATGCAGGACGAAGCAGCACGTGCCGGATGGAATGAAGGTTTTGAAAGAATGCAAGGGTCACTACTCGGATATGAGTCCTGGCAAAATGACATTCACATTACCAAGATGAGGAAACGTGCTGATGAACGTAAATGAGGAAGTGATTAAGTATCTCTCGTGGGCGCGCGGAGAGTAGTCGTCGGAAAGCTTGTTCAGCTCGTTCACATTGAGGCTGTTAAACAGTCAGACAACAGAGGGGCCGCATTCGCGGCCCCTCTGTATTTAAAGCGGTGTAATGACAAGCTTCTGGTGTTCGACGGTGATACGCACGCGCTGTCCGGGTTCAAAGCCGGCGGTTTGGATCCATCGTCCGGAGAGCTTCATCCACGGGAAGGTGGCCGGCTCCTTGCGCATATGGAAGGGCAGGCGTGCCGGTTTCTGCTTGTGCTTAAACCACCAAAGCGTATGGCCCGACGGGCGCATACAAAAACGATGACGGGTGGGCGCAGTCGATAATTTCCGGGAATCAAAGAATGCAGATTGAAATTCGTCTGAGCAGCTTCTACTCAGTGGGTGAAGAGCGGCGTTTCTTTAAGACACTAGAGGAGGTTGCCGCGATCAAGCACATACAGGGTGTAGGAAGGGGGGCGCTGATTGACATCGACCTGCGCTATTTGAGCGAGGATGCCTTGCGAGACATGATCGCTCTGTTCTGGCGTTATGGAATCGTACTTGTCCCATTGCAGGCGTTGGCGACCCGCAAAAGATTTGCGTGGTTAAGCGATGAGCAGGCCTATTGGCACAAGAGCATGTTTGAGACATCTCTCGCGGAGTGAACATAATTTATGGGGCATTGTGTTGGAACTGCTAGAGAACAAGGCTCCAGTTCTTGCCACGCATCCGTGACGTGACAGAAGGGCCGCTCGCGCGGCCCTTCTGTATTTAAAGCGGCGTAATGATGAGTTTCTGGTGTTCGACGGTGATACGCACGCGCTGTCCAGGCTCAAGGCCGGCGGTCTCGATCCATCGTCCGGAGAGCTTCATCCACGGAGAGAGGGGCGGGGTCTTGGGCCTATGGAAGTGCATGCGAGCCGGGTTCTGATAGCGCCAGGATTCCTGGATGGTGACGGATCGCTCAGTGACGGGTGGACGTGCTTTATGATTGACATCAGCCATGATCAACTGCTGGTGTGAGTTGGTGCCCTTCGGCGCGCGTTGCGCGACCTTGACGGGGTCGGCGTCAGGGTGGTTCGCGAAGGCCGGCGCGGTTCTGGAACAGTGGGACACGACGGTCCTGTTCCGCCGGGTTTGACGGCGCGCGCAGCGCGACGGCAAACCGATGAATGTCGGCGCACTACCGTTTCTCTACTATCGGAATAGGTATTACAGTCCGGCGGCAGCAAGATTCATCAGCGAAGATCCCGAGCAGCCATTGTCAACCACTCGCCCCGCTCCCACCCACCAACATATGCACGGACGAATCCGTCACCTCCTCAAACCCCTCGATCTCCATCTCCAGTTCCCGCGGCAGAGCGAGCATATTGCACGACACCACACGGTCGTAAATATTCTCCGCGCACCCAAAGAAATTCCCAGGATTGAATAAAGGCGGCAAATGCCACCACATCCGATAGTCCTTCGCCCACAGCCACTTGATCAATGCCTGCGAACGATCGCGCTGGTCGTTCTCTACGTAAATCACCGGCCGCGACCGGGCGATGGTTTCCTCCGCGCCTTGCAGCGCATTCAACTCGAACCCCTCCACATCCAGCTTCAGCAAGCCGACCGTATGCGAGCGCAGCACATCGTCAAGCCGGACGCACGGAACCGGGATCGTGTTCGCCGCGGCCTCTGTCTGCATCGACACGGCGCCAAAATTGCCCGGTGCGTCGTAGTCAGGCCGCGCAAAATGCAGTGTGCCCGCACTCGCGCCGCATGCATACGGCCAGGCCAGCACGTTACGCAGGCCATTGGCCGCGAGATTCGCACAGAGGTTCTGAAAGATCACCGGCTGCGGCTCGAATGCAACCAGCACCTGGCGTCGCGCCAGCGCCTCGCGAGCCAGCATGACGGAATGCACGCCGATATTCGCGCCGACTTCCACAACGATCCCCGGTTGCACCAGTAACTGTCGCAGTACGGCGGATTCCAGCTCGCAGCACTCGCCGTATTCGATGAGCGCCCGGCCTAGATAGAAGTCGTTGGGATTGGCGAGCATCCAGCCTTGCCGGGTCTGGACAAGTTGCGTATGAGCCGCAAGCGGCAGCGGAGCAGAAGGGGACGTGAGCATGAACATTAAGCGGGTGCAGAAGACCCGCCAATGTACGATCCGTCGCAGCAGTTGTATATAAGACGGGTTCCTAAGGATTCTTATTTTTCTGAAAGAAATCCCCGCCAAAACCTAAGACTCAGGCGGCGATCGGTTCAATAAGAACCGCCGCCGTCACAACCGGCCTACGTCGCGGCCAATTCAACCTTCGGCGCAAACGAATCGCTTTGCGCCATAGGCCAATATTTCTCGTACAGCGTGTAGCGATAGTTGCCGTTCAGCAGGTCGTTCGGATCGAGATACTTCAGCAGTTCGGACATCAACTGCACCTCATGCGACGACACACGCCGCACGATGTGATGCGCGCGCAGCTCCGCCGGATGCTTGAGCCCCGCGGCCTGAATGATTTCCTTCAGCGCATGCAACGTGTTGTGATGGAAGTTGAACACGCGATCGGCCTTGTCCGGCACGACCAGCGCACGTTGGCGCACCGGGTCTTGCGTCGCGACGCCCGTCGGGCAGCGGCCGGTGTGGCAGGTCTGCGCCTGAATACAACCGACCGCGAACATGAAGCCACGCGCCGCGTTGACCCAATCCGCGCCGATCGCCAGCGTCTTCGTGATGTCGAACGCGGTGATCATCTTGCCGCTCGCGCCGATGCGGATGCGCTGACGCAAACCGATGCCGACCAGCGTGTTGTGCACCAGCAGCAAGCCTTCTTGCAACGGCACGCCGACGTGGTCGGTGAATTCCAGCGGCGCCGCACCCGTGCCGCCTTCCGCGCCGTCGACCACGATGAAGTCCGGCAGAATGCCCGTTTCCAGCATCGCTTTCGCTATGCCGAAGAATTCCCACGGATGCCCGATGCACAGCTTGAAGCCGGTCGGCTTGCCACCGGACAGTGTGCGCAAGCGGTCGACGAATTCGAGCAGGCCGCGCGGCGATGAGAATTCGGCGTGGGTGGCGGGCGAGATGCAATCGCGGCCCATCGGCACGCCGCGCGTTTCCGCGATCTCGGGTGTGATCTTGGCGGCCGGCAGCACGCCGCCGTGACCGGGCTTCGCACCTTGCGAGAGCTTCACTTCGATCATCTTCACTTGCGGCTCGGCGGCCTGCTTCGCGAACTTCTCCGCGCTGAAGGTGCCGTCGTCGTTGCGGCAGCCGAAGTAACCCGAAGCGATTTCCCAGATGATGTCGCCGCCATGCTCGCGGTGGTATTTCGACATCGAACCTTCGCCCGTGTCGTGCGCGAAGTTGCCTTTCTTCGCGCCGAGGTTCAGCGCCATGATCGCGTTCGCCGACAACGAACCGAAGCTCATCGCGGAGACGTTGAAGATCGACATCGAATAAGGCTGCGCCCGGTCGGGCCCGACGACGATACGGAAATCGTGGCTGGCGATCGTGGTCGGCGCGAGCGAGTGGCTGATCCATTCGTGTGCGACGGCTTTGACATCGAGTTCGGTGCCGTACGGGCGGCTATCGACGTCGTTCTTCGCACGCTGATACACGATGCTGCGTTGCGCGCGAGAGAACGGTTTCTCGTCGGTGTCGTCCTCGACGAAATACTGGCGGATTTCCGGGCGGATGAATTCGAACAGAAAGCGGAAGTGGCCCCACAGCGGATAGTTGCGCAGAATCGCGTGGCGTTGCTGCGTCAGATCGAACAGGCCCAGCGCGACGAGCGCCACCGGCACGATGATCCAGAACCACGAAATGTGATGCGCCGCGGCGAGCGCCGCACAGGCTGCGAGCAGAATGACTGCGCACCACATTGCCAGATAACGTCGAGAAAGCATGGGGACTCCAGTGCAGTGGGGATCGTCGCGGAGGGATCGTCGACGCGCTCGGCGCAGGCGGAATCAGCCGCGAAGGGAAACGAACGACTGCTTGTTATTGGGAAGCTGATGCAAGGGGAAGCCGGCTCAAGGGAAGCTGGCTCAAACCCGCAGGTCAACGGGCGGTCAGCAACGCTGCCTGTTGCGCCTCGCGCACCGTTGGTTGCCCGGTCACCGCGTGTTCGATGATGCCGCCGCCGAGACACACCTCGCCATCGTAGAGCACCGCGGATTGCCCCGGTGTGACAGCCCATTGAGCGGCGTCGAAATTCAGTTCGAAGAGGCCTTCACCGACACCGGCCGCGCTGAAGGTGCACGGTGCATCTGCTTGCCGATAGCGGGTTTTCGCGCCGCATGCGAAACCTTCAGCCGGCGGTTCACCCGCCACCCAGCTCGTATTGCCCGCGCTCAACGTATGACTCAGCAGCCACGGATGGTCATGGCCTTGGGCGACATACAGCGTATTCGACGCAATGTCCTTGCCGGCAACGAACCACGGCTCGCCGCTGCCGTCCTTACTGCCGCCAAGGCCGATGCCCTTGCGTTGCCCGAACGTGTAGAACGCGAGGCCGATGTGTTCGCCGATCACTTTGCCGTCGGGGGTTTTCATCGGGCCCGGTTTGGTCGGCAGATAGCGGTTCAGGAAATCGCGGAACGGCCGTTCGCCGATAAAGCAGATGCCGGTCGAATCCTTCTTCTTCGCATTCGGCAGCGCGATCTGTTCGGCGATCTCGCGCACTTTCGTCTTGGGAATCTCGCCGAGCGGAAACAGCGTCTTCGACAATTGCGCCTGGTTTAGCCGATGCAGGAAATACGACTGGTCCTTCGTATGATCGAAGGCCTTCAGCAATTCGAAGCGGCCATTGTTCTCTCGCACGCGCGCATAGTGGCCGGTCGCGATGGTTTCCGCGCCAAGCGACATGGCGTGATCGAGGAAGGCTTTGAATTTGATTTCGGCGTTGCACAGCACGTCGGGATTCGGCGTGCGTCCGGCCGAATACTCGCGCAGGAATTCGGCGAACACGCGGTCTTTGTATTCGGCGGCGAAGTTGACCGCTTCGACGTCGATGCCGATCAGGTCCGCCACCGAGACGACGTCGATCCAGTCCTGCCGGGTCGAACAGTACTCGCTGTCATCGTCGTCTTCCCAGTTTTTCATGAACAGGCCGACCACGTCGTAGCCCTGTTCCTTCAGCAGCCACGCGGTAACGGACGAATCGACGCCGCCTGACATGCCTACTACGACTTTCTGCTTGCTCATAAGGTGCTCACTGGGTACTGCGTGACTTCATGGATCGTGGGTTGACCGTGTTACTCGCCCGCCTGCCTGGCCGCTCGTGACGGATCCGGCTTGCTTGACGGGTTAGACCTTGGGACGTCTGTTGCTGCCTGCTTACTCTGCCTGTTTGCGCCCGACCGAATGCGTGTGCACGAAATCAAGCGGGAAACACCGCCCCGCGAGGTAGTCGTCGAGACATTGCATGACGAGCGGCGTGCGATGCCGTTCAGGGCAGGCGCGCAATTCGTCGGCGCTCATCCACAGCGTGCGGACAATGTCGGGATCGAGAGCGCGCTCTGCAACCGCTGCGCCACTCGTGCCGCAATAGGTGAAGCGCAGATACGTCACGCCCTCAACGCCGGGTCGCTCGAAATGCGTCATATACATGCCGACCAGCGCCTCGGGCGTGAACGGATGCGCGGTTTCCTCGAGCGTCTCGCGGATGACCGCTTCCACCAGCGTTTCGCCCGCTTCCAGGTGGCCGGCGGGCTGATTCAGGCGTAGGCCGTCGGCGGTATGTTCCTCGACGACGAGAAAACGCCCATCACGCTCGACAATCGCCGCAACGGTAACGTGCGGCAGCCAGGTTTCCGGTTTCATGGGTGCGCATTTTACCGTTTATAGGCCTGGGCTGCCGGGAAGCGGGCGACCGGCAGCGGGCGACCGGCTGCGGGCGACCGGCTGCGGGCGACCGGCGGCGGGCGACTGGCCACTCACGCGCAAGCGGCATGAGCAGCATGACCGGTAGCCCACGGCCGGCATCCTGCAAGGCGCCCGTCGGGCCGCGACCCCCGGATTGTCCCCGATTTCTGCACACCCCCAGGTTTCGGTTAAAGTGACGCCGTTAGCCGTTGCACTTGCAAGCCGGCGTGCCTCGTCGGCAGCTCTGTCGTAAAACAGGAAGTCGAGGAGGAAAAAAGATGCACATCGGAGTGCCAGCCGAGACGCGCGCGCACGAAACCCGCGTCGCCGCGACGCCCGAAACGGTCAAGAAATATGTGACCCAGGGCCACCGGGTCACGATCCAGAGCGGCGCCGGCACCGGCGCGAGCTTTCCTGACGAAGCCTTTGCGGCCGCCGGCGCGGAAATTGTCGACGCCGCGACCGCCTTTGGGGCCGATCTCGTTCTGAAGGTCCAGTCTCCGACCGACGCCGAGCTGCCGCTTCTGAAGCGCGGCGCGACGCTGGTCGGCATGCTCGATCCGTTTAATGCTGAAAACTCATCAAAGCTGGCGGCTGCGGGTGTCACCGCGTTCGCTCTGGAAGCCGCGCCGAGAACCACCCGTGCGCAGAGCCTCGACGTACTGAGCTCGCAGGCGAACATTGCGGGCTACAAGGCGGTGCTGCTGGCCGCCACGCTCTATCCGCGCTTCATGCCGATGCTGATGACGGCAGCCGGTACCGTGAAAGCGGCCCGTGTGCTGATACTCGGCGCAGGTGTGGCCGGATTGCAGGCCATCGCGACCGCCAAGCGCCTGGGCGCGGTCATCGAAGCCTCCGACGTGCGGCCCGCGGTCAAGGAGCAGATCGAATCGCTCGGCGCCAAATTCCTCGATGTGCCGTACGAAACCGACGAAGAGCGCGAAGCCGCGCAGGGCGTCGGCGGCTACGCGCGGCCGATGCCGCCTTCGTGGCTCACGCGTCAATCCGCGCTGGTGCACGAACGAGCGAAACAGGCCGACGTGGTGATCTCGACCGCCCTGATCCCAGGCCGCGCCGCACCGACGCTGATCTCGGTGGAAACCGTGCAGGCGATGAAACCGGGCTCCGTGCTGGTCGACCTGGCCGCTGGACGCGGCGCCGAGTACGAAGGCCGGCGCGGCGGCAACTGCCCGCTGACCGAAGCGGACCAGGTTGTCGTGAAGCATGGAGTGACGATCGTCGGTTATACGAATCTCGCCTCGATGGTGCCCGCCGACGCGTCGTCGCTCTATGCACGCAACCTGCTCGACTTCCTGAAGCTGATCATCAGCAAGGAAGGCGCCCTGAACATCGATCTCGCGGATGACATCGTCGCGGCCACGCTGCTGGCCCGCGACGGTGAAGTCACGCGCAAGACCTGAGAAATGAATTACATGGGACCGAAGTAAGCGCCAACGCTGATCGAGAGCTAAAGCGCCAACTCCGGCCGACATCGAATCAATACATAGGAGAGCGGCGATGGAAGTCATCAACCACACCGTCATCAACCTGATCATCTTCGTGCTGGCGATCTACGTCGGCTACCACGTCGTCTGGAACGTCACGCCCGCGCTGCATACGCCGCTGATGGCGGTGACCAACGCGATCTCGGCGATCGTGATCGTCGGCGCGATGCTGGCGGCAGGCCTCACCGTGGGCGATACGGGCAAGTTCTTCGGCACGCTGGCCGTCGCGCTTGCGGCGGTGAACGTGTTCGGCGGATTTCTCGTGACGAGGCGCATGCTGGAGATGTTCAGGAAGAAAGAGCCGAAGAAGCTGATCGCCGACAAGACCGCCAAGGAGAACGCGTAATGAGTCTGAACGTCGTCACGCTGCTTTATCTGGTCGCGTCGGTCTGTTTCATTCAGGCGCTCAAGGGGCTGTCGAATCCGAAGACGGCGCGCACGGGCAATACGTTCGGCATGGTCGGGATGGCGATTGCGATCCTCACGACCATCGCGCTGATCGTCAAACAGGCGAACGCGCTCGGCTCGAACCTCGGCTTGGGGCTTGGCCTGCTGCTGGTCGCGCTGGTGATCGGCGGCGCGATCGGCGCGTTCGTTGCCGCGCGCGTCGAGATGACCAAGATGCCGGAACTGGTTGCGGCGATGCACTCGCTGATCGGCCTTGCGGCCGTGTGTATTGCGTATGCGGTGGTGTCGGAGCCGGCGGCCTTCGGTCTGGTCGATCCGGAGAATACGCTGCCAGGTTTCCTGCCTTACGGTAACCGGATCGAACTGTTTATCGGCACATTCGTCGGCGCAATCACGTTCTCCGGATCGGTGATTGCGTTCGGCAAGCTGTCGGGCAAGTACAAGTTCCGGCTGTTCCAGGGCGCACCGGTGGTTTACGCCGGGCAGCACCTGATCAACCTGTTCCTTGCGATCGGGATGCTCGGCTTCGGCGTGATCTTCTTTCTCACGCAGTCGTGGCTGCCGTTCATCATCATGACGTTGATCGCGTTCGTGCTCGGCGTGCTGATCATCATCCCGATCGGCGGCGCGGATATGCCGGTGGTGGTGTCGATGCTGAACTCGTATTCGGGCTGGGCGGCGGCAGGCATCGGCTTCTCGCTGAACAATCCGATGCTGATCATCGCGGGCTCGCTGGTGGGCTCGTCGGGTGCGATCCTGTCGTACATCATGTGCCGCGCGATGAACCGCTCGTTCTTCAACGTGATTCTCGGCGGCTTCGGCAACGAGGCGGGCGCGGCGGCGGCGGGTGGCGCGGCCGAGCAGCGTCCGGTGAAATCCGGTTCGGCCGACGATGCGTCGTTCATGCTCGGCAATGCCGAAACCGTAGTGATCGTGCCGGGTTACGGGCTGGCGGTGGCGCGTGCGCAGCATGCGCTGAAGGAACTCACCGACAAGCTGGTCGAAAAGGGCATCGAGGTGAAGTACGCGATTCACCCGGTGGCCGGGCGCATGCCGGGGCACATGAACGTGCTGCTCGCGGAAGCCGAAGTGCCGTACGACATGGTCTACGAAATGGACGACATCAACGGCGAGTTCGGTCAGGTGGACGTGGTGCTGGTGCTCGGTGCGAACGATGTGGTGAATCCGGCGGCGAAGAACGATCCGAAGTCGCCGATCGCGGGCATGCCGATCATCGAGGCGTACAAGGCGCGCACGGTCATCGTGAACAAGCGTTCGATGGCAGCGGGTTACGCCGGTCTCGACAACGACCTGTTCTACATGGACAAGACGATGATGGTGTTCGGCGACGCGAAGAAGGTGATCGAGGATATGGTGAAGGCGGTGGAATAACACGGGCTACTGTTGTCGCGCGGCCTCCCTCGTGGTGGGCCGCGAATCGCCCGGACGGACATCGGGTTCTCCAACGCGCGCACACTCGCGTCCCCAAACCGTATCGCACATCTTTATCGCTGCTTCCCATTCACGTGCCGTAGCCAATCCGCCAATCGTCGTCCTTCCTGATCCGGATACGTTTCAAGCACCTGAAGATCGCGGATTCTCTCCAGCCCGAAATTGCGGAAATCGCCGCGCAATTCGCACCACGCGCCGAGCGTCCAGCGCGCCCCCCAATAAGCCATCGACAGTGGCCACACGCGCCGCTCGGTCTCCGCGCTGTTCGCATCGGTATAGGCGAAGCTCACCACCTGACGTGCATCGATCGCGCGGTGCAGCACGTCTACCTTCGCCGAAAAATCCGCCTTGATATGAAACGACGGCGCGAAGATCGCCAGACGCTCGAGCGTGGCGCGTTTGTCGGCGGGCATTGCCGAGGCGATCTTCGCCAACGCCCCGCGTGCGCCGCTCGCGAAGCCGGCGCCGCCCCACGATTCGAGCATGCGTGCGCCCGCTGCGAGCGCGGCCAACTCGTCGGCGGTGAAGGTGAGGGGCGGCAGGCTCGCCGCGCGGCTCAGGCGGTAGCCGATACCCGCTTCGCCTTCGATTGGCACACCTGAGAGCTGTAGATCGCGCACGTCGCGATAGACCGTGCGCAGCGAGATATTCAGCCAGTCGGCGAGTTGTTGTGCGGTGGTCAGACGTCGGCCGCGTAACAGTTCGGCGATCTGGAACAGGCGGTCGGCGCGTCGCGTCATCGTGGGCGTCTTGTAGAAAAGGACGGGGACAGACCCACGATGATAGCGCCGCATGCCGCGCTCCGGTCAGCGTTCCGTGCGGCGCCTGCCGGCCGCTGCGCTGGTGCGCCGAGTCACGTGCTCAACCGTTGGTCAGCGAATGCAGGCCGAGGCGGTTGCCTTCCGTATCGGTGAAGAACGCGATGTAGCCGATGTCCTGCGGCAGCTTGATCACCGGACCGTCGGTTTTGCCGCCGGCCTTTTCGATACGGGCGAGGGTCGCGTCGACCGTCGGCTGGGCGTTCAGATAGACGAGCACACCGTCGCCGCTCGGCGTCGTCGACGGGCTATGGACGATTGCGCCGCCGGTGGCCGGTTCCTCGTAGTCGAAGATGGCGATCGGCTGGCCGCCGACTTCCTCATGGCGCAGCTTGACGTCGAGCGCGGCTTCGTAAAAGCGCACGGCGCGAGCGAAATCGACGGACGGAATCTCGAACCATGCAACAACTTTGGATGAAGCGGACATGACACTCTCCTGTGGATGGCGGTAAGCCGTGCAAAGCGCCGGATGGCGTGAGAAGGAGTGTGCGTGAGGGCTGCTGACAGCGTAGTGTCAGTAGGGCGTGGCGGAATCGCGGGAATCGTGGGAGTCGCGGGTGCCGCAATACTGAGGTGCGGGCGAAAAAAAACCGCGGACCAGGTCCGCGGTTGTTCGATGTCGTTCTGCTCCGGCTTAGGCCGCCGGCGTGTCGTTGTTCTGCGGCCGTTGGCGCACGCTGCCCGCGATCAGATCGAAGCGGAACAGCCGGCATTCGAGCGCGCCGTTAAAGAGCGGCGTCTTGGTCGACTCGCGCAGACGCATCTGGCCCGGCAGCTTGCGATCCGACGTCAGAATGAACGCATGCCAGCCGGTAAAGCGCTGCTTCAGCGCATCGCCGAGCGACTGGAAGAATTCGCTGTCCGGCGTTTCTTCCTGAGCGCGGCGGAAGCTATCGTCGTCGCGGCCTTCACGCGTGGCGCGACCTTCGCGGATTTCGCCGCGTGCGTTGCGGCCGCGCACTTCGATCCGTTCGCCATACGGTGGATTCGCCACGAGAATGCCCGGTTCGGTCGACGGCGCCGTCATGCCGCGCGCGTCAACCTGCTTGAGCGGAATAGTCGGCAGGCCGGCGCGCTGGAAGTTAGCACGTGCTTTGTCGAGCATGTCCCCGGAAATGTCGCTGCCGAAGATCTGCAGATCGGCGCGCGAGCTGCGGGCGGCGTGTTTGGCGTCGAGCGCGGCGGCCTTCATCGGTTGCCAGGTTTTGGCTTCGAATTGCTTGAGCTTCTCGAAGCCGAAGCGGCGCTCCGCGCCTGGCGCGATATTCAGCGCCACTTGCGCGGCTTCCGCGAGGAAGGTGCCGCTGCCGCACATCGGGTCGTACAGCGGCGTGCCGGCAGTCCAGCCGGTCAGGCGCAGGATGCCCGCCGCGAGATTCTCGCGCAGTGGCGCTGCACCCTTGTCGAGACGCCAGCCGCGCTTGAAGAGCGGATCGCCGGAGGTGTCGAGGTACAGCGTGCAATCGGTGGCGGTGAGGAACGCGAACACGCGCACGTCGGGCATGGCGGTATCGATGCTCGGACGGGCCCCGCTCACTTCGCGCAAACGGTCGCAGATCGCGTCCTTGACCCGCAGCGTCGTGAATTCGAGGCTGCGCAGCGGCGATTTGATCGCGGTGACGTCCACACGCAGCGTTTCATTCGCCGAGAACCACTGCTCCCAGCGCTGTTCGAGCGCGAGCGCGTAAATGTCCTGTTCGCTGCGATACGGCCGATGCGCGATTTTCAGCAGCACGCGGCTCGCGAGGCGCGAGTACAGGTTGGCGGCCATGCCGGCGGCCCAGCCGCCGCGGAAATGCACACCGCCGGGCACTTGCGCGCCGGCCGTGAACGGTGCGCCGTTCAGGTGCTTCGCGGCAATTTCGGCGAGCTCGGTGGCGAGCGAGGCTTCAAGGCCGCGCGGACAGGGAAGGAAGAAATCGAAGGACATTGAGGTTGCCGGAAGGCGTTAGATAAGGCGCTATTGTACGCGGTCGGGGTGACGGCCCAGGCAGGGGGCGTTCCCGGAGGCGCGGCGGCGTATGCGGGCGGCCTGCGCTCGTGAGTAATGCATGAGTAGCGCATGAGTAGCGCATGAGTAGCGCATGAGCAGCGCGTGGTTTCAGGGACGCCCGGCGCCGCACAGGTAAGGCATGGCAGCCGATTGCCGGGCGACCCCCGTGGATGGCTCTATTTGTCTTGTGGCGCCGCTTTGGCTGGCCATACCAGCTCAAGCGGATGCCTGAACACCCGCTGCCAGATCGCGCCACGCAGCGAGCGCACCGCATTGCGCCGCAAGTCGCGCGATTTCACCGCCATGTAGAAGGCGAGGGCGAAACTCACGGCCACGTTGAGGATCGCCATGCTGCCGACGCCCGCGACCGCCCACCACAGCTCCGGTAGTTTCAGCGCGTCCTTACCCAGCACGCCGAGCGCCACGCCGATCGAGCCGGCGCTGAGCGTCACGTGACGCACTTCGAAAGTGAAGGCGAACGCGGTCAGGATCGCTGGCACGAGTCCGAGCATCAGGCCGAGCGTGATATTGCCCACCACGCCGGCTACGTTCGAGCGGCAAAACGCGGCGAGCCGGGCGGCGCCGGCCACGCCGAGTGTCATGCGCAGGCGCCGGTTATAGGCAAGCGCGTCGGCCACGCGATGCAGGACGAACCAGTTGTCCGCCCAGCCCGACAGCAAACTCGACGACCACAGCAGCACGCCCGTCAACGCGGCATAGAACGGTGTCGGGCCGAGCAGCGAGAACGAGTGCAGCGTGGCGTGCGCCTTCTCCGGCGAAATGATGTTGGCATTGAAGAGCGCATGCCACAGCAATTGCACGCCGAAGCACACCGGAAACACCAGTAGCACGTTGCCGAGCACCGCGGCTGCCTGGGTGCGCATCAGTGCGGTCACCGAACTCACGAAGCTGTCCACGCCTGCTGGCGTGCCGACGCCGTCCAGTTCACGGGCGAGGGTGGGCGCGGTCATTGCTGGTTGCTTGGTGGCGAGCGAGAAGTGCAGGAAGTGCATCAGCAGGAAGCTGGCCGAGTAGTTGATGCCGGCGAGCAGCCCTTCGAACATCGATTGCAGATGTGCACCGGTGATAGCGAATTTCACGCAGACCGTGACGACGGTCACGAGGCCGCCGCCAGCTGCCATGCGCAGCATCTTCAGGTATTCGGCACGATCGCGCGCGATGTAGTGTTCGCCGGTATCGGCGCTGTACTCGACGACCTTGCGCGCCAGTAGCGAGAAATTGCTGCGTACGAGATGGGCGACGCTCTGGCTCGCGTGATTCGCGTTCACCAGTTCGGCGGCGAGACGTGCGCTGGCGTGCGGATCGTCCTGCGTCATCCAGGCGTTCAGCAGATGTTCCGCGCGCACGATGCGCATGCGCATGCGTTCGACCTGGAACACGATGTCGACACTGACGCCATTGCGGTAAAGATGGGCGAAGACGTTGTCGGTGGCGCTGCGGCATTCGTCGAGCAGCAGGCGCAGGTAGTTGACCTCATGCAGCAGCTTGTCTTGCGGGCCGCCTGCGCTGACGGCCTGATGGGCTGCTTCGACGGCCAGCATGGCGCGCGTGAGCCGGTAGAACGGCTGCTTTTCCATGGCGACGCGTACATCGCCGGCATCGCGGAGGTCGACTTCGCCGAGCCGGCTGCGGACGGTTTGCGACAGACCGGTTGAGCTGATCTGGCAGGTGAGGTTGTGCAGCGCGGCCAGCAGGTCGAGCGAGAAAGGGGTGACGTCGCGTTGTTCGCTGTCGTTCTGGTCGTAGTCGAGGAGGGCGCGGATGCGGGTGAGCAGATCGGTGGGCAGATTGGCGATCCATTCGGCGTCGCGTTGCTGGCCGAACATCAGCGTGACGATTGCTCGCAGGTCGCGGCGGTTTGGCGCGGGCGGGATGAGCGAGGCTTCGAGGCGTTCGAAGAGTGCGCCGAAGAACCCGGAGTGGACGGGCATGCCGGCATCGCAGAGCAGCGAGAGGCCGTCGCTTTCGCGCAGGAGCGCGCGGAGAATGCCGGCGACGTTGGCTTTCCAGGCCGGGTTGCGGTCCAGCACGTGGAGGAGATAGCGGATTCTTGTGTGCGCTGGGGTGGTGGTTTCGGCGGCGTCGAGGTGGTCGGGTTGGACTGTGCGGCCGCGGTGGATCCAGTGGGCGAGTTCGATCAGCCATTCGCTGCGGTCTGGATAAGGGGCGGATTTGTCTGCGATCGCTAGTAGGGCGTCCAACTGGTGGCCGCCGTCGCGGGAGGCACGCCATTTTTTTATGAATCTTTTGATTGAAGTGAACATTTTGCTTTGTTTGCCTGTTTCGGCGGGTTCCTTGTTGATCTGTGCTTTGGTCTTTTAGCCTTTTTGGCCTTTCCTTGAATTGTTCGTGGTCTATTAGCGTTGCCCCTGTGCGGGGCGGCACCTACTTTTCTTTGCCTGCCGCAAAGAAAAGTAGGCAAAAGAAAGCGGCTCACACCGCTAGCTCATAAGCGGGTCCCCCGCGCAGCCACGGTAGTGGTGCATCTGGAATCTGTCGCCTCGCACATTCAGCCTCAGTGACAAGGCAGTCATACCTCCGGCGGCGCTGCGCGCGCCGATACCCGTTTCCCAAAACCATCAGGTGTACCAAGTGTACCAAGTGTACCAGGCGCCCCACCCGGCCGCCGGTTTCCCTGGCAGACCCGTCCGCGACGCACGCAGTGCGGAGTGGGAGCTGATGAGTGCTTTGTCACTAACGCGGAGTGTGCGAGGTGACGGATTCCAGATGCACCACTACCGTGGCTGTGCGGGGGACCCGCTTAAGAATTAGCGGTGTGAGCCGCTTTCTTTTGCCTACTTTTCTTTGCGGCAGGCAAAGAAAAGTAGGTGCCGCCCCGCACAGGGGCAACGCTAATAGACCACTAACAAAGCAAGGAAAGGCCAACACCCCAAGCGCACGGACAACCAAACCGCCGACAAGGCAAAACCCTTTTTCAACTGCCAGCGGCACCAGCCTCCACAGCGGGAGGACACACCGGCACAGCAACCCCACCCCCCTTCCCGGCGGAGCCACCTTTAGCCGCAGCCATAGCCTGCACACCACCAGCCACCTGCAAAGCAATCCTCTGCAACGCAGCCCGATGCCCATCAACAAGCGCATCGTAGCCGCCGCTAACCGGCTCACTCACCACACTCCGGCACGTCATCACAGCCGTCCCACGCACAGCCCGCACACTCCAGACCGCATCGATCAACGCATGCGACCCCGGCCACGACTCGAACCGCTGCACATTCATGCTGACCCGGTACACCGGCGTCGTATCCGGATACGCGGTGCCGTACACATCGATCGTGCCCAACTGCTGCGTCAGACTGGTCGACAAAGCCCGACGAATCTCGTCACCGGGCAACGAAGCCCAACGCTCCTGTTCGAGTACCTGGACCTGCGTCGGCCCCGTCTGCACCACCAACTGATTCTTCGCCACTTGCGGCGGCACATCGATCGGCGCGACTTCGATCAGCCATGCAGGCGCAGCCGTCCGGGCGCTGACCGGCGCCGCAGAACCGGCAGGCGCGCCATCCGCGCCGAGCGTATAAAAGCGGCTGCTCGGCGACGAACACGCCGCCATCGCCATCAGTCCGGCCAGAGCGCCGACATAAACAGCGCCGCGCACAAGCCCGCGCGGCGGGCGGGGGAGCCGGGCAAACGTCATGGTTTATCTCCTGATTTACCGCGCAACAGCGATTCCGGATGACGCTCCAGATAATCCGACAGCGCATTCAGCGACTGCAACGTGCGTGTCAGTTCCTGCAACGCCTGATGAACATCCGACTGCAACGGCGAGTCCTGCTGCAACGTCGCCTCCGCCGAACCGAACGTGCGCTTCGCCGAGGCCAGCGTGTCGCGCGCCTCCGGCACGACTTCCTTGTCGAGTCGCGTGAACAGCTGGTCGGCATTCTTCAACGCGCTGTTCAGGTTCGTCCCAATCTCGTCGAACGGCACCTTGTCGAGCTTCTTCGCGATGTCGGCAACTTGCAGTTGCAGTTCGTCGAGCGTGTTCGGAATGGTCGGCAACTCGAGCGGATCGCCCGTTACGTCAACCGTGGCCGGCGGCGCTTTCGGGAAAATATCGAGCGCCACATACAACTGGCTCGTAATCAGATTCCCGGTGCGCAACTGGCCGCGCAAGCCGTGCTTGACGAGCTGTTGCAGCAAGGTCTGGCCGGCGAGCGTGCCCGGGGTCGGCGCGGTTTCGCGGAAGCGCTTGCCGAGACGGTCCGGATACAGATTCATCGTGACCGGCATCGTGAAGCTGCGCGTCTTCGGATCGTAGTCGATGCCGATGTTGGTCACCTGACCCAGCACGATGCCGCGGAAATCGACGGTCGCGCCGACCGACAGCCCACGCAGCGACTGGTTGAAGTTCATCACCACGCGCAACGGCACGCCATCCGGCTCGCGCATCGCGTCCTGTTCATCCGAGGCGAGGCGGAACGTCATGTTGTTCGGCGCCTGCGCGCCCACGCCCTGGCCCGGCGGCGACTGGAACGACAAGCCACCGACGATCACCGTCGCGAGCGATTGCGTGTTCAGCTTGAAGCCGCTCGAGTCGAGCCGCAGATCGACGCCGCTCGCATGCCACCAGCGTGAATTGGTGCCGACGTACTGGTCGAACGGCGCCGACACGAACACCTGCATCGTTACGCCGGTGCCGTCCTTGTCGAGCGAGAAGCCGACCACCTGGCCAACCTGCACACGCCGGTAGAAGATCGGCGAGCCGATGTCGATCGAGCCGAGCGAGTCGCCGTGCAGAATGAACTGGTGGCCCTTCTGGTCGCCCGTGATAGGCGGGGGCGTTTCGAGGCCGACGAAGTTCTTTTCGGTGTCCGGCGAATGGCCGGCGTCCGCGCCGATGTACGCACCCGAGAGCAGCGTGGTCAGCCCGGACACGCCGCTCGCGCCGATGCGAGGGCGCACCACCCAGAAACGCGAATCCTTCACTGCGAAGTTTTCGCCTTCCTTGGTGAGCTGCACCTGAACCAGCACGTGCGAAAGATCTTTGGACAACGTGATGGTCTTCACCGAGCCGACGTCGACGTCCTTGTACTTGACCTTGGTCTTGCCGGGTTCGAGGCCCTCGGCGCTAATGAAACTGATCGTGATGGTCGGGCCTTTCTCGGTAACCGACTTGATCACGAGCGCGAGGCCGATCAGTGCGGCGATCAACGGAATGACCCAGACGAGCGAGGGCAGCCAGCGGCTGCGCGGTTCGATGTCTGGGTCCGGCAATTGGGGCGGCAGCTTCGGTCCGTTCGAATCGTTGCGCGGCGCATCGGAGGCGGGCGTCGGTCCTTGCGGGCTAGTCATGGTCGAGGTCCTGAGGGTTTTTGGGTACTGCCTTCCACGTTGTCCCAGATGAGCCGTGGATCGAATTGCATGGATGCCATCATCGTCAGAATCACCACCGAACCGAACGCGATCGCGCCCGGTCCGGCCGTGATCACGGCAAGCGACTTGAAGCGGACCAGCGCGACGGTGAGCGTGACGACAAACACGTCGAGCATCGACCAGCGCCCGATCCGCTCGACCATCCGGTAGAGCGTGGTGCGTTGCTCAGGCCGCCAGCGCGAGCGGCGCTGCGCAGTGGCGGTGAGCAGCACGAGCACGCTGAGTTTGAGCATCGGCACCATGATGCTGGCGATAAACACGATCACGGCCAACGGCCAGTCACCCGAGGTCCAGAAGTACACGACACCGCTCATGATGGTGTCGTCCTCCGAGCCTAGCAGCGACGACGTATGCATCACCGGCAGCAAATTTGCCGGAATATACAGCAAGGCCGCTGCGATCAGCAGCGCCCAGGTGCGCATCAGGCTGTCGGGGTTGCGCCGGTGCAGCACCGCGCCGCAGCGGCTGCAGTGTTGGGGCGTGACCGAGCGGATGCGCGGCTCCACGCGTCCGCATGCGTGGCAGGAGACCAGACCCGCGCTCTTCGCGGTCACATATTTCATCGTGCGCTCATCCCTGGTGCGGCGCCGGCGGGACAGCCGGCGGCAATGCGGATTGATTCGTGCCCTGGACATCGGGCGACGCGGGCGGCGTATCGAGGGAACTGACGGCAGCCGCTGCGCTATCCGCAGCGGTGCGCGGCAGCGGTTTCTTGCTGCGGTCGTTCATTTCGTCGGCGAGGTCCCACAGCACGCGCGGATCGAACGTGAGGACCACGGCGATCATCAGCGTCAGCACGCCGAACGCAAAGAGCGCCGCTTCGGGAATCACGCGAGCGAGACTCACCATCTTCACGATGGTAATCAGCACGCCAAGCATGAATACTTCGATCATGCCCCACGGCCGCACGAACTGAATGGCGCGCAACACATGATTGAAGGCGATCGGCACGTAACCGGCGCGCAGCGGGATCAGCACATAAAGCAGCGCGACCAGTTCGGTCAGCGGGAACAGGATGGTCGAGCAGAACACCATGACCGCGACGATCTGCATGTCCTCGCCCCATAGCGCGATGAGCGCGCCGAACAGCGTGGTTTGCGAGGTGATGCCGTTGGTTTCGAGTTCGACGATCGGGAAAGCCTGGGCAATGATGAAGGTGATCAGCGCAGCCAGTGTCATCGCACAGATGCTGTCGAGCTTGCGGGAGACACCGCGATAGAGCGTCGCGCCGCAGCGCGGGCAGCGCGCGACCGCCCGCCCGACAAGCCGGGGCTTGCTGAACAGCGCATCGCATTCATGGCACGCAATCAGGTTGTTATGTTCCATACGGCAGAAGGGCTAACGACGTGAGGACAGGCGTGCAATGCCGGTTTCGCGGCAGGCCGGAGAAAAAGTGAAACTGTAAGCCTGGAGCAATAGTATCAAACGCGCTTCGCCGCCGGGCCGGCCGTTGGCCCAGGCGCTGTTGTGTGCAGGCGACGTCGGCATCACGACTAGTCTTACATACAATCGACTGATTCTGACACTCTCCGTCCCCAATTGTTCAATACCGTTCGCTACGCGGGAAAATTTTCTAACCGGCGGCGATCCCGGCCACCGGCTTCGCATCGGACCAGGCCAAGCCAGCTTCTTCCGCTTGCGGTAGCATGGCGGCCTTGGCGTGTGCCGCAGCCGCCACGCTTTTTATCGAACTGCCGATGCAGCATGGAATAGCAGGGCCGGCTGCGCCGTTATCCTCTCTTAGCTTGCGTTGACCTGTCATGGCACTCAATCCTTCTTTCGGTGGCCGGGAGTCCTACACGCGGACTGCCATCGCCTTTCACTGGCTGATCGCGCTGCTGATCGTATGCGGTTTCGCGCTCGGTTGGGTGATGACCGACATCCCCGGCTTTACGCCCACCAAGCTGCGCTATTTCTCGTGGCATAAATGGATCGGTGTGACGGTGTTCGCGCTCGCCGTGCTGCGCATTCTGTGGCGCGCCACGCACGCGGCCCCGCCGCTGCCGCGCCGCATGCCGGCCTGGCAGCGCGGCGCCGCGCATCTCACGCATCTGCTGCTCTACGTGCTGATGATCGTAATTCCCGCTTCCGGCTATCTGTATAGCTCGGCGGCCAATATACCGGTGGTGTACCTCGGCCTGATTCCGCTGCCGCGTCTGATCGCACCGGACCCGCACCTCAAGGAACTGTTGAAGAACGTGCATATTGCGTTGAATTACACGTTGCTCGTGCTGGTCGCGCTGCACGTCGTGGCGGCGCTCAAGCATCAATGGCTGGACCGCGACGGTCTGTTGTCGCGCATGCTCCCTTTCATCAAATAAGGATAACCATGAAAGTTTCGTTTTATCGTTATATGCTCGCCGCGTTCGCAGCAGCCTCGCTGACCGCGGCCGGCAGCGCGCTCGCGCAAGTCGACGTCGCCAAAAGTTCGGTGACCGCGACGTCAAAGCAGATGAACGTGCCGGTGGAAGGCAAGTTCGGTAAATTTACCGCGCAGGTGAAGTTCGACCCGGCAAAACCGGCCGACGGCAGTGCACAGCTCAGTATCGACGTCGGCAGCTACGACCTCGGCGACGAAAGCTACAACGATCAGGTGCGTGGCAAGGACTGGTTCGACGCAAAGACCTATCCGACTGCCACCTTTGTGTCGAGCGCGATCGCCCCGGCCGGCGGCAATCAGTTCAAGGTCACCGGCAAGCTGACCATCAAGGGTAAATCGCAGACTGTCGTGGTGCCGGTCACGGTCACCCAGCAGGGCGCGACGCAGACGTTCGACGGCTCGCTGCCGATCGAGCGTTCGCAATTCGACATCGGCACCGGCGAATGGAAAGACACCTCGGTGGTCGCCGATGAGGTGGTGATCAAATTTCATATTGTTGCCGCACGCAAGTGAGGTTCGCCGCGCTGGTTGGGCGTAGCCGCTATCCTTCAAGCATTTCAGAAAACGTAAGGAGCCTGAATTGAAAACTTCCCTGTTGATCGCCGTCGGCGCATTGGCCTCATCGTTCTCGCTTGGCGCGTTGGCCGCCGCCGACACCTATCAACTCGACCCGACCCACA
Organism: Paraburkholderia sp. BGA-UO-ETr-F12; assembly: GCF_059567945.1. Classification (NCBI taxonomy): domain Bacteria; kingdom Pseudomonadati; phylum Pseudomonadota; class Betaproteobacteria; order Burkholderiales; family Burkholderiaceae; genus Paraburkholderia; species Paraburkholderia sp. BGA-UO-ETr-F12. The sequence goes on from NZ_JCAQOZ010000065.1 coordinate 21,840, forward strand.
CCTATCCGAGCTTCGAGGCGGACCACTTCGGCGGCCTCTCGGTATGGCGCGGCAAGTTCACCAAGAGCTCCGGCACGGTCACCCTCGACCGCGCGGCGAAAACCGGTACGGTGGACGTCACGGTCGATCCGGCGTCGGTCGATACCGGCAACAGCAAGCTCGACGAACATCTGAAGACGGATGCATTCTTTGACGTCGCCAAGTATCCGTCGGTGACTTACAAGGGCACGGAGATCAGATTCGACGGCGACAAGCCCGTCGAAGTGATCGGCAACCTGACGATCCGCGGCGTGACCAGGCCGCTGAATCTGAAGATCGAATCCTTCAAGTGCATGCAGCACCCGGTGCTCAAGCGCGAAGTGTGCGGCGTGGAAGCGAGCGCGCATTTCGACCGCAGCCAGTACGGCATGGATTTCGGCGCCAAGTACGGCTTCAGCATGGACACCAAGCTGCATATCCAGTCGGAAGGCATCAAGCAATAAGCGCCTCAACAAGCCTTGCGCCACTCGGTATTCAAGGCGCGTCAGGGTGCGGCCGCTGCGTCGCAACAAAAAGAACCGCTTCGTTCGCATTTGCGATGAAGCGGTTTTTTATTGTCCGGCTGAAGCGCCGGAAGCCTTGTGCGGCGGCCTCCGGTGATTTGCCGCTCGCCTCCGTTTAATTTTTCAGGTACATAGAGCGCTGGTTCCGAACTGGTTGTGCGCGCATCCAGTCGGGCAATACCCAGCGTAAAACTTACGTGAAAAATATTTCGCGCGCATTGGAGATCTTTATGAACACAACGGCAACGGCAAGCCTCGCGCGGAGCCGCCAGAATTCATGGCGCGCGGTGGTGGCCGCCTCGATCGGCAACGCGCTGGAATGGTTTGATCTGGTGGTGTACGGTTTTTTCGCGGTCATCATCGCGAAGCTGTTTTTCCCGGCGGGCAACGACACGGTTTCGTTGCTGCTGACGCTCGGCACCTTCGGCGTGTCGTTCTTCATGCGGCCGCTCGGCGCGATCGTGATCGGTGCTTACGCCGACCGCGCCGGACGCAAGGCGGCGCTCACGCTGTCGATTCTGTTGATGATGTGCGGCACGCTGATCATCGCGGTTCTGCCGACGTATCAAAGCATCGGCATTGCCGCGCCGATCGTTCTCGTGATCGCGCGTCTGATGCAAGGTTTTTCGGCGGGCGGCGAGTTCGGCAGCGCGACGGCGTTTCTCGCGGAACACGTACCGGGGCGGCGCGGCTTCTTCGCAAGCTGGCAGGTCGCGAGCCAGGGGCTCACCACGCTGCTCGCAGCCGGCTTCGGCGTGGTGCTGACCGGCAAACTGTCGCCGGAGCAGATGGCCTCGTGGGGGTGGCGTGTGCCGTTCTTCTTTGGTCTTCTGATCGGGCCGGTGGCGTGGTATATCCGCACCAAACTCGACGAAACGCCTGAGTTCCTCGCGGCGGAAACCACCGCCACGCCGCTGCGCGATACCTTCAGCAGCCAGAAGCTGCGCCTCGTGATTGCGATCGGCGTGGTGGTGCTCGGTACGGTGTCGACCTATCTGGTGCTGTTTATGCCAACGTACGGCGTGAAGCAGTTGGGACTTGCACCATCGGTTGCGTTCGCGGCGATCGCGCTCACCGGCTTGATCCAGATGGTTTTCTCGCCGCTGATCGGTCATCTGTCGGATCGCCATGGGCGCACCACGATCATGCTGATTTCGGCGCTGCTGCTGCTTATCCTGATCAATCCGGCTTTCGTGTATCTGGTCGCGCATCCGACCTTCGGCACGCTGATCGCGTTGCAGATCGTGTTCGGCTTTCTGATGACCGGCTACTTTGCCGCGCTGCCGGGTTTGCTCTCCGAGATGTTTCCGGTGCAGACGCGCACGACCGGCATGTCGCTGGCCTACAACATCGCCGTGACGATCTTCGGCGGTTTCGGGCCGTTCATCATCGCGTGGCTGATCAGCTTTACGGGCTCGAAGGCCGCGCCAAGCTACTACATGATTTTCGCCGCGGCTATTAGCCTGGCGGCGCTGATGGCGGCGCGCCGCAAGCTCGGGTTTCGCTGAGGCGCACAGGCGGTAAACGTAAAAGGCCGGTTCGAGAGAACCGGCCTTTCTTTTTGCGATCGAGTCAGATGTCTGCCTGCAGCAGAGTCAGACTTGCGCGCCTGCGTTTGGATCGTCCGGATCGACGCGTTCCTTCTTGTCCTTGATCAGGTCTTCGCGCTTCACGCCGAGCCACATGGCGAGCGCCGCCGCAACGAACACCGACGAGTAGATACCGAACAGAATACCGACCGTCAGCGCCAGTGCGAAGTAGTGCAGCGTGGGGCCGCCGAACAGGAACATCGACAGCACCATCATCTGCGTACAGCCGTGGGTGATGATCGTGCGCGACATGGTGCTGGTGATCGCGTGGTTGATCACCTCGATCACGGTCATCTTGCGTTCGCGGCGGAAGGTTTCACGAATCCGGTCGAAGATAACGACCGATTCGTTCACCGAGTAGCCGAGCACCGCGAGCACCGCGGCCAGCACCGAGAGCGAGAACTCCCACTGGAAGAATGCGAAGAAGCCGAGAATGATCACCACGTCGTGCAAGTTCGCGATCACGCCGGCGACCGCGTACTTCCATTCGAAGCGGAACGACAGATAGATCACGATGCCGATCACCACACAGGCCAGCGCCAGCAGGCCGTCGGTTGCGAGTTCCTTGCCGACCTGAGGGCCGACAAACTCGACCCGTTGCAACTGCACCTGCGGGTCCTCGCCCTTCAGCGCGCCCATCACCTGGTCGCTCTGTTGCGCCGACGTGTAGCCCTGCTTGAGCGGCAGACGGATCAGCACGTCACGCGAGGTGCCGAAGTTCTGCACCTGCGCGTCGGGATAGCCCAGCTTGTTGAGCGTGCCGCGTACCGGGTCAAGCGGTGCCGCACCGGGATACTGCACTTCGATGACGGTACCGCCGGTGAATTCCACCGACAGATGCAGCCCGCGATGCAGCAGGAAAAATACAGCGGCGATGAACGTCAGCAGCGAGATTGCGTTGAAGATCAACGCACGCTGCATGAACGGAATGTCTTTGCGGAAACGGAAAAATTCCATGGTCTTGTTCTCCGGGACTCAGCGGGATGAACCCGGTTTCTGCGGCGTATTGGACGCGTTGCGGCGGCGCACAGTCGGCTTGCCGGCACGCGCCTGGGCCGGGGCGGCTTTGGCCTTGGGCTTGGCGCTTGCCGCGGCGACAGCCCGTGCCGTATCGGTCGTGGTGTCGTCGTTGCTGAGGTAAGCCGCGGCGCCGTCGATACCTTCCGGTTGCGGACGCCACACCTGACCGATAGCCAGCGACTTGAGCTTCTTCTTGCCGCCGTACCAGAGATTGACGATACCGCGCGAGAAGAACACCGCCGAGAACATCGACGTCAAGATGCCGATACAGTGAACCATCGCGAAGCCGCGCACCGGGCCGGAGCCGAAGGCGAGCAGCGCGAGGCCGGCGATCAGCGTGGTGACGTTCGAGTCGAGAATCGTCGCCCATGCATGCGCGTAGCCGTTCTGGATCGCAAGTTGCGGCGGCGCGCCGTGGCGCAGTTCTTCGCGCACGCGCTCATTGATCAGCACGTTCGCATCGATCGCCATACCGAGCGCGAGCGCGATAGCGGCGATACCCGGCAAGGTCAGCGTGGCCTGCAACATGGACAGCACGGCGATCAGCAGCAGCAGGTTGACCGACAGGCCGATCATCGAGATCACGCCGAACAGCATGTAGTACGCGATCATGAAGACAGCGATCGCTACAAAGCCCCAGACCACCGAGTGGAAGCCCTTCTTGATGTTGTCCGCGCCGAGGCTCGGGCCGATCGTGCGTTCTTCGATGATGTCCATCGGCGCGGCGAGCGAACCGGCGCGCAGCAGCAGCGCGAGGTCGGCGGCAGCTTGCGGGTTCGGCTGGCCGGTGATCTGGAAGCGGTCACCCAGTTCAGACTGGATGGTCGCCACGGTCAGCACTTCGCCCTTGCCCTTCTCGAACAGCACCATCGCCATCGGCTTGCCGATGTTGTCGCGCGAGACGCTGCGCACCGCGCGGCCACCCGCCGAATCCAGGCGGATGTTGACCGACGGACGTTGATGCTCGTCAAAGCCGGCCGACGCGTCGATGATGCGGTCACCCGTGAAGATGATCTGCTTGCGCAGCAGCACCGGCGTCTGGTTGCCCTGGGTGAACAGCTCGTCGCCCGGCGGCACCGGATCGCCCGGATTCGGATGCGTGTTGACCGGATCGGCGAGGCGCGCTTCGAGCGTCGCCGTGCGGCCGATGATGTCCTTCGCCTTCGCCGTGTCCTGCACGCCCGGCAGTTCGACCACGATACGGTCCGAGCCTTGCTGCTGGATCACCGGTTCGGCCACGCCGAGTTCGTTCACGCGGTTATGCAGCGTGGTGATGTTCTGCTTGAGCGCGGCGTCCTGCACGGCTTTCTGCACCGCCGGCGTGAACGTGCCGACCAGTTGCACACCGCCGTCCGGATTGGTTTGCGAGGCCCACTGGAGTTCGCTGATGCCGCGGCTCAGTTGCTTGGTGGCCGCGTCGGCCGTCGCCTGGTCGGCGAAATTGATCACCACCGTCTGGTTGACGCGGTTCACGCCGCCGTCGCGGATGTTGTTGTCACGCAGCATGGTGCGCGCATCCGAGGCGTCGGAGTCGAGCTTCTTGTTCAGCGCGCCGGCCATGTCCACCTGCAGCAGGAAGTGCACGCCGCCGCGCAGATCGAGACCGAGGTACATCGGCAGCGCGTGCAGGGCGGTCAGCCAGCGCGGCGAGGCGCTCTGCAGGTTCAGTGCGACGATGTACTGCGGATCGGTCGGGTCGCTGTTCAGCGATTTTTGCAGCAGGTCCTTCACGCGCAGTTGCGTGTCGGTGTCCAACAGACGCACGCGAATGTTCGCGTTGGTCGACGAATTGTCGAACGTGACTTCGTCAGGCTTGATCTGATTGGCGGCAAGCGTGGCTTCGACGGCCGACAGCGTGGTCGAGTCGAGTTTGACGGTTGCCTTGCCGCTCGACACCTGCACCGCCGGCGCTTCGCCGAACAGATTGGGCAGCGTGTACACGAGGCCGATGACCAGAGCCACCAGCATCACGGCGTATTTCCAGAGGGGGTAGCGATTCATGAGTGGTCCAACGGGAAGGTTGGCTTGGAAGCGATGCGTCCGGCGATGAGCGCGGGCGGCTCAGCGATGTTCCGCGAGAACCGCCGGCGAGGCCGCGCCGGACGCGAGAGAGCAGGCCTTACAGCGACTTGATCGTGCCCTTCGGGAGAATCGTCGTGACCGACGCTTTTTGCACGGTGATTTCCGTGCCTTCCGAGATTTCGACGCCGACGTAAGCTTCACCCACCTTGGTCACCTTGCCGACGATGCCGCCATTCGTCACCACTTCATCACCCTTGGCCATGGCGGCGAGCATGTTGCGATGCTCCTTCTGGCGCTTCATTTGCGGGCGAATCATGATGAAGTACAGCACGCCGAACATCAGGATCAGCGGCAGGAAGCTCATCAGGTTCGATTCAATGCCACCTGTTGCTGTGCCTTGGGCGAAGGCATTGGAAATGAACGACACGTTGGTCTCTCCGTTATAAATCAAAACGATCAAAAAAATCAGCCGGTTATTCTACCACTGGCCTGACGGGGGTCGGCGCGGCGAATCGGCTTTCCGATCAACCGTTTAAAGCCTTTTCTGCTGCGTCCGAAAGTTAATTGTAAGGTTTTCCGTGCAGCGCCGACGGATTCCGCCGTCAAATTCGTCAGTTGATTTCCATTTGCCGGCTAATCGATGCCGCGCGCGCGGTTCTCGTGGAAGCGCTGACGGAACGGCTCGAACAGTTTTGCGTCAATTGCGTCGCGCATTTCCTGCATCAACTCGAGGTAATAGTGCAGGTTGTGAATCGTGTTCAATTGCGCACCGAGGATTTCCCCTACACGATGCAGATGGTGCAGGTAGCCCCGGGTGAAGTTTCTGCAGGTGTAGCAACCGCATTGCTCGTCGAGCGGACGCAGTGAGTTTTTGTGCGCGGCGTTGCGGATCTTGATGTCGCCGAAGCGGGTGAAGAGCCAGCCGTTGCGTGCGTTGCGGGTCGGCATCACGCAGTCGAACATGTCGACGCCGGCGGCCACGCCCGCCACCAGGTCTTCCGGCGTGCCGACGCCCATCAGGTAATGTGGCTTGTCGGCCGGCAGCTTCGGGCCGATATGGTTCAGCACGCGCATCATGTCTTCTTTCGGTTCGCCGACCGACAGGCCGCCGATCGCGAGGCCGTGGAAATCCATCTCCGCGAGACCCGCCAGCGATTCGTCGCGCAGATCTTCGAACATGCCGCCCTGGACGATGCCAAACAGCGCATTCGGATTGCCGAGGCGGTTGAATTCATTGATCGAGCGTTTGGCCCAGCGCATCGACATACGCATCGAATCGGCGGCTTCCTGGTGCGAAGTCGGCACGTTGTTGGTCGCGTACGGCGTGCATTCGTCGAACTGCATGACGATGTCCGAGTTCAGCACCTTCTGGATCTGCATCGACACTTCCGGCGACAGGAACAGCTTGTCGCCGTTGATCGGTGACGCGAACGTGACCCCATCTTCGGTGATCTTGCGTAGATCGCCGAGCGAAAACACCTGGAAACCACCCGAGTCGGTCAGGATCGGTTTCTTCCATCCCATGAAGCCGTGCAGGCCGCCGTGCGCCTCGATCGTTTCCAGGCCCGGGCGCAGCCACAGGTGGAACGTATTGCCGAGGATAATCTGCGCGTGCATTTCTTCGAGCTCGCGCGGCTGGACCGCCTTCACCGTGCCGTAGGTGCCGACCGGCATGAAGATCGGCGTTTCGACCACGCCGTGATTTAGCGTGACGCGGCCGCGCCGCGCCTGGCCGTCGGTGCCGAGCAGTTCGAATTTGAGGCCGTTTTCAGGGCGCTCACCGTGGCTCGCGCAGGTATTGCAGGTACCGCTCGTATCGTGGGTATGACCGTCGGTCATGGGCTAACTCCTGTGCTACCGGAAAACAGTCCGGCGCAAATGTTAATCGCCGCCGGAAAGTCTCGCGGCGGCTTGGGGATGACAAAAACTTTGAAGCGGCGTGCCGGATATCAGGCGTCGCGGCGCGTCAGCAGCATCGCGTCGCCATAGCTGAAAAAGCGGTAGCGCTGTTCGATCGCGTGGCGGTAGGCCTCGCGAATTGTATCGACGCCCGCGAATGCCGACACCAGCATCAGCAGCGTCGATTTCGGCAAATGGAAATTCGTCACCAGGCGGTCGACCACGCGGAATCGATAACCGGGTGTGATGAAAATATCGGTTTCCGTGCTGGCCGCGCCGAGTGGGCGGCCGGCCGCTTCCGCGTCGCGCGCGGCGGCTTCGAGCGCGCGCATCGACGTCGTGCCCACCGCGATCACGCGGTTGCCGCGCGCACGCGTCGCCGCGATCTTGTCGGCGAGCGATTGCGGCAGGTGATACCACTCGCTGTGCATCTTGTGTTCGGCGATATTTTCGACCCGCACCGGCTGGAAGGTGCCGGCGCCGACGTGCAGCGTGAGGGTTGCGCGCTCCACGCCGCGGGCGTCGAGCCGCGCGAGCAGCGCGTCGTCGAAATGCAGGCCGGCGGTCGGCGCGGCCACCGCGCCGGGATTCTGCGCGAACACCGTCTGGTAACGCGTTTCGTCGGTCGAGTCGGGGTCGTGCTCGATGTACGGCGGCAGCGGCAGGCGGCCGAATTGCTCGATCAGCGTCAGGCAGTCGTCCGGGAAATGCAGCGTGTAGAACGGCTCGACGCGCTCGCCGACCGTTACGTCGAACGCATCGGCCAGACGGATCGTGGTGCCCGGCTGCGGACTCTTGCTCGCGCGGATCTGCGCGAGGGCGGTGCGCTCGCCGGTCAGGCGCTCTACCAGTACTTCGATCTTGCCGCCACTGGCCTTCTGGCCGAGGAAACGCGCCTTCAGGACTTTGGTATCGTTGAAGACCAGCAGATCGCCGGGCGCGATGCACTCGGGTAGTTCGGCAAAGCCGCGGTCCGTGAGACGCGCGGGGCTCACCGTGTTGTCCACTTCGAGCAAACGGCTGGCGCTGCGCTCAGGCAGCGCGACTTGCGCGATCAGCTCGGGTGGCAGATCGAAATCGAAATCGGAAAGCGTAAACATGCGGACGACTGGAAGCGAATTGAGACTGAATTGAGCCGAAGCCGGAGCCGGGCGGCTATGATTGCGGGACGCCGGAGCGGCCCGCGAGCCCGCGCGCTGCCTGGCGCCAACACCTTTGACAGCCGATATTGTACTTGCGAAGCAACCCATGCCTTTGTCCGAACGCCGATTGCCTTCCGCCACCGACGAAGTGAGCGCCGAGCCCAAGCGCCGCGGCGCGCGGGGCAAAGCGGCGGCGGGCTCGAACGACATCGGCGCGGGCGCCGCGCCGCCGAGCGAACCGGCCGCGCGCGAAGCTGAGCCGGTCAATCCCTTCGGCGACAAGCCCGCAGGCAAAACCGCCGCCGGGCCGGCGGCCAAGGCGGGCGCCAAACCCGCGGCAAAACCCGCCGACAAGCTCGCCAAACTGGGCCTTACGCGCGACATCGACCTCGTCCTGCATTTGCCGATGCGCTACGAAGACGAGACTTCGCTGACGCCGATCGGGCACCTGCTGCCCGGTGGCATTGCGCAGACAGAAGGCGTGGTGTTCGACAACGAGATTGCCTATCGCCCGCGTCGCCAGTTGCTGGTGAAACTGCGCGACGACGCCGGCGACGAACTCGTGCTGCGCTTTCTGAATTTCTACGGCTCGCAGGTCAAGCAGATGGCGATCGGCGCGCGGTTGCGGGTGCGCGGCGATGTGCGCGGCGGTTTCTTCGGCATGGAGATGGTGCATCCCGCGGTGCGCGTGGTCGACGAAGACACGCCGCTGCCGCAGGCGTTGACGCCGGTTTATCCAAGCACCGCGGGCGTGACACAGGCATATCTGCGCAAGTCGATCGACAACGCGTTGTCGCGCACGTCCTTGCCGGAATTGCTGCCCGAGCCGATCGCGCGAACTTATATGCAGCCGCTCGGCGTGCCGACGCTGATGGACGCGGTGCGCACGCTGCATCATCCGGGCGTGCAGTCCGACGAGACCGCGTTGATCGACGGCACGCATCCGGCATGGGTGCGGATCAAGTTCGAGGAACTGCTCGCGCAGCAGATGTCGTTGAAGCGCGCGCATGACGAGCGTCGCACGCGGGCGGCGCCGGCCATGCCGCGCCGCAAGCTGGGCGACGAAACGGCGCTCGTGGCGCGTTTGCTGAAGGCATTGCCGTTCTCGCTGACGAAGGCGCAGGAGCGCGTGGGCGGCGAGATCGCGCTCGATCTGACGCAGCCTCATCCGATGCAGCGGCTGCTGCAGGGGGATGTCGGCAGTGGCAAGACGATCGTGGCCGCGCTGGCCGCCGCTCAAGCGATCGACGCCGGTTACCAGGCCGCGCTGATGGCGCCCACGGAAATCCTCGCCGAACAGCACGCGCGCAAATTGCGCGGCTGGCTGGAGCCGCTGGGCGTGAGCGTCGCGTGGCTGGCTGGCAGTCTGAAAACCAAAGAGAAGCGCGCCGCGATCGAAGCGGCGGCGCTCGGCACGGCGCAACTCGTGATCGGCACGCACGCGATCATTCAGGATGCGGTCGAATTCGCGCGGCTGGGCTTGGTCATCGTCGACGAACAGCATCGCTTCGGCGTGGCGCAACGCCTCGCGTTGCGCGCCAAGGCGCAGAACGCCGCCGACGGCGCGCACGATTTCCAGCCGCATCAACTGATGATGTCCGCGACGCCGATTCCGCGCACGCTGGCAATGACCTATTACGCCGACCTCGACGTCTCGACCATTGACGAACTGCCACCCGGGCGCACGCCGATTCTGACCAAGCTGGTCTCCGACGCGCGGCGCGAAGAGGTGATCGGCCGCGTGCGCGAGGCCGCGCTGACGGGTCGGCAAGTGTATTGGGTGTGTCCGCTGATCGAGGAAAGCGAGACCTTGCAGTTGCAAACCGCGGTGGAGACCTACGAGACGCTGGTGGCCGCGTTGCCCGAACTGAATGTCGGGCTGGTGCACGGCCGCCTTGCGCCGGCGGAGAAGGCCGCGGTGATGGATGCGTTCACGCGCAACGAGGTGCAGTTGCTGGTGGCAACCACGGTGATCGAGGTGGGGGTCGACGTGCCGAATGCGTCGCTGATGGTGATCGAGCATGCCGAGCGCTTCGGCCTCGCGCAATTGCACCAGTTGCGCGGACGGGTAGGGCGCGGCAGCGCGGCATCGGTTTGCGTGCTGCTCTATACGGGGCCATTGTCGATGACGGCGCGAGCGCGCTTGCAGACCATGCGGGAGACGACCGACGGGTTCGAAATCGCCCGGCGTGACCTGGAGATTCGCGGTCCGGGGGAGTTTCTCGGTGCGCGCCAGTCGGGTGCGGCCATGTTGAGGTTCGCCGATCTGCAGAACGATCAGTGGCTCATCGAGCCGGCCAGAGAAGCCGCCGCGGCTTTGCTCGAGAAGTATCCCGATGTGGTTTTGCAGCACCTGGCCCGCTGGCTCGGAGCTCGCGAGCAATATCTGAAGGCATGAGAAGGGCCTTTTGATACCGGGCAAACCCGTCCGCCTGACGCCGGAAGGACCAAAAAGTTGGCGAACCGACCCTATAGGTGTATAACTAGAACCTATCGAACTATCCGCACTGATTGGTCCCCCAATGACGCTCACCGAATTGAAATACATCGTCGCGGTTGCCCGCGAGCGGCACTTCGGCCGGGCCGCCGAAGCGTGTTTCGTCAGCCAGCCGACTCTGTCGGTGGCCATCAAAAAGCTCGAAGACGAACTCAACGTGCAGATTTTCGAGCGCGGCACCAGCGAAGTGAGTGTCACGCCGATCGGCGAGCAGATCGTCACGCAAGCGCAGCGTGTTCTCGAACAAACGCTGGCCATCAAGGAAATCGCGAAACAGGGTAAAGACCCGCTGGTTGGGCCGCTGCGCCTCGGCGTGATCTACACGATCGGGCCGTACCTGCTGCCTACCCTCGTCAAGCAGATGATCAAGCGCGTCCCGCAGATGCCGCTGATGCTGCAGGAAAATTACACGGTCAAGCTGATCGAACTGCTCAAGCAGGGCGAAATCGACGTCGCCATCATGGCGCTGCCGTTCGCGGAAACGGGTCTGATGCTGCGGCCCCTCTATGACGAACCGTTCGTCGTCGCGCTGCCGTCCGGTCATGCGTGGGAAAACCGCCCGCGGATCGATGCCGAGGATCTCAAGCAGGAAACCATGCTGCTGCTCGGCAGCGGCCACTGCTTCCGCGACCACGTACTGGGCGTGTGTCCGGAACTGATGCGTTTCTCGCAGAACGCAGACGGCATCCAGAAGACCTTCGAAGGGTCGTCGCTGGAAACCATCCGTCATATGGTGGCAAGCGGCGTCGGTATAACCGTGTTGCCGCGCATGTCGGTGACTGAGGTCAAGCCGCACGCCGGCGGCATCGACGCAGGCTTGCTCAGCTATGTCGCCTTCGACGAACCGGTGCCGGATCGCCGCGTCGTGCTCGCCTGGCGCAAGAGTTTCACGCGGATGCCCGCGATCGAAGCGATCTGCGACGCCATCAACGCCTGCGATCTGGCGGGTGTCAAAAAGCTCGATCTGCCTGTCGCCGTCAACTAGGCGGCACGACGTACCCAGGCCGGCCGCCGTGCACCGCCGTGAGCGGCCAGCCGCCTTGGTGCCGATAGCTGCCGTCCCTATCGAATAGATAAAATTAATCAAACACGATAATTCAATAGCATTGATATAGTGTCCTCCATGGATCGCCCGATCCCCAAGACCCGGAGGAAATCATGACGCAGTCGAACCCGCAGCAAGTCCAAGCCGTCGCCGCTCAATCCACTCGCGTGACCAACGGCAGCTTCGCTGCATCGGTGCGGGGTTTGCGCACGGTTGCACTGTCCTTGCTGGTCGACCGGGCCCTGTCAGCTTGAGCCGCTTGATTCGCTTGAGCCGTAGCGTCAGCGCGCCGCACCACCTCCCGCATTCTGTTTCCGATAAAAGCCACACAGGAGTTCCCCATGTCCGAACGTAAGCTCACCAATGCAGCCGGCGCACCCATCGCCGACAACCAGAATTCGATGACCGCCGGCGCGCGGGGTCCGGTCGTCCTGCAAGACGTGTGGTTGCTCGAAAAACTCGCTCACTTCGATCGCGAAGTGATTCCGGAACGCCGCGTTCATGCCAAGGGTTCCGGCGCATTCGGCACGCTGAAGGTCACGCACGATATCTCGCGTTACACGAAGGCCAAAGTGTTTGCGCAAGTCGGCAAGGACACACCGCTCTTCATGCGTTTTTCGACGGTGGCGGGTGAGCGCGGCGCCGCCGACGCGGAACGCGACGTGCGCGGTTTCTCGATCAAGTTCTACACCGAAGAAGGCAACTGGGACGTGGTCGGCAACAACACGCCGGTGTTTTTCATCCGCGATCCGTTGAAGTTCCCGGACTTCATTCACACGCAAAAACGCGACCCGTACACCAACATGCGCAGCAATGTTGCGGCGTGGGATTTCTGGTCGCGTCATCCGGAGTCGTTGCATCAGGTCACCATTCTGATGAGCGATCGCGGTATCCCGAAGAACTACCGGCAGATGCACGGCTTCGGTTCGCATACGTATTCGTTCGTCAACGCGAACAACGAGCGCTTCTGGGTGAAGTTCCACTTCAAGTCGATGCAGGGCGTCGAGAACTTTACCGACGCCGAAGCGGCGCAAGTGGTTGCACAGAACCGTGAAAGCGCGCAACAGGATTTGCTCACGAGCATTGATGCCGGCAACTTCCCGAAATGGCGTTTTGCGATTCAGGTGATGCCGGAAGCGGAAGCGGCGAGCTATCGCTTCAACCCGTTCGACATCACGAAGGTGTGGTCGCAGAAGGACTACCCGTTGATCGATGTCGGCACGATCGAGTTGAACCGCAACGCGGCGAACTACTTCTCGGACGTCGAACAGGCCGCGTTCACGCCGGCCAATGTAGTGCCGGGTATCGGCTTCTCGCCGGACCGTCTGTTGCAGGGTCGTTTGTTCTCGTATGGCGATACGCAGCGCTATCGCCTCGGCGTCAATCACCATCAGATTCCGGTGAATGCGCCGCGCTGCCCGGTCCACCATTCGTTCCATCGCGACGGCGCGATGCGCACGGACGGCAATCTCGGCGGCAACGTGAACTACGAACCGAATCGATTCGGCGATTTCGCGCAGGACGGCAACGCGTCGGAGCCGCCGCTCGCAGCGGGTACGGTGGAGCGTTATGACCATCGCGCGGACGACGACTACTACACGCAGCCGGGTATGTTGTTTGCCCTGTTCGACGAAGCGCAACGTCAGCGCTTGTTCGGCAATATCGCACGTCATATCAACGGTGTGCCGCATGAGATCGTCGCGCGTCAGATCGAGCATTTCCGCCGCGCCGATCCGGCGTACGCGGAAGGCGTGATCGCCGCGCTGGCCGAACTCGCCGAAAGTAGCAAGAAGTAGCAGTTGACTTGAATTGAGTTGATGCAGCAGGGTGGGGCGCAGCGGCGCCCCACCGGTAATGATGTGAATCGAAGGAGCACGATCATGATCCAGATGATGATGTCCACTATCGGCGGTGTGCCCTCAGAACGCGCGGCGCAGCAGCGGCAAGCCTTGATGCTGCGCAAGTCGGTGGGATTCGCGATCGTCTTGAGCGGCTGGACAGTGATCGTTGCGCAGGCGCTGCAACACACGCTGGGTGCGTGATTGCACGTAATTGCATGTGATCGGGCACGAGCCGGCGGGTGCGGCAAGCGACCACGCGTCACACGAACGCATTTGCTTTCTAAGATAAACTGGCGGGCGTTCGCGGTGCCGGGTTTGCGGGTTTGCCAATCGCGCACCGTCACATTGCCGATCGGTTCGTATCACTCTTCAAAGGAGTCATCATGGCCAAGAAAGAAGCTGTACAGCACGTCAATATCGGGATCAGCGACAAGGATCGCAAGAAGATTGCAGAAGGCTTGTCGCGACTGCTCGCCGACACCTACACGCTGTATCTCAAGACTCACAATTTCCACTGGAACGTGACGGGTCCGATGTTCAACACGCTGCACCTGATGTTCGAAACGCAATACAACGAGCTGGCGCTGGCGGTCGATTCGATCGCGGAACGGATTCGCGCGCTGGGCGTGCATGCGCCGGGCAGCTACAAGGAGTTCGCGAAGCTCTCGTCGATTCCGGAAGCGGACGGTGTGCCGCCCGCGGAAGAAATGATTCGTCAACTGGTGGAAGGTCAGGAAGCCGTGGTGCGCACCGCGCGCGCGATTTTCCCGTCGACGGAAGCGGCTAACGACGAACCGACCGCCGATTTGCTCACGCAACGCATGCAAACGCACGAAAAGACCGCGTGGATGCTGCGCTCGATGCTGGCGTAAGAGAATCGAACGGCGCCCGGAACAGAACGGGCACCGTTGAAACGAAAAGGCCCCGCACACGCGGGGCCTTTTTCTTTACGCGAAGTCTGGCGGCTTATCCGAACAGAAGCCGCATGTGATAGCGCAATTGCGCACTTAGTACGAGTAGCCCATTTTCATCGTCGGAGCCGCAGGCTGTTGCACTCCGTAGTTCGCGAGCTTGTCCGCCAGGTAGCGCGCATTCGCTTCCTGCTGCGCGAAGTATTCCGCGTCGCGTTGAGCCTGCTGGTCGGCGCGCGCCTGCTCGTTAGCCTTGAGCCAGGCAGCTTGCGCGGCCAGTTCGGCTTCATAGCTGGCCGGGTTAAAGGCCGCTTCTGCGCGGGCTTTCTCGTCCGCTGCGAGACGCGCTGCTTCTTCGCGGGCCTTCTGCTCGGCGGCGATCCGGGCCTCTTCAGCGCGGGCCTTTTCTTCGGCACGGGCTTTCGCTTCTGCTTCAGCGCGGGCCTGCTCGTCGGCTTGCGACGGCTCGGTCGGGGTGGGTGCCACAGCGGCGCCACCCGGCTTTGGCGCGTTCGTGAAAACAGTGTTCAATTCCTGGAGCTTGCGCGCGTTGCTCCAGCCATCCATCTTGTCGGTGCCGCGCATGGCCGCCATCATCGCTACGACATCGCGCATCGAGCGGCGGTCGGACACGAAGCTGTTCATCTCATTCGACGGGTTCGTCGAAACCGTATACATGACCTCGCCGCTGGCCGACGCGCCTGCCTCGTTCTTCAGCTTGCCACCGAACAGTTCAACGGCCAGGCCACCCTTGCCGGCCTGAATCACGCCCGCGTTGTTCACGCCAAGGCCGCGCTCCGAACCTTCGAGCATGATCTTGTTCGCGTACATGCCGCCCAGCGCCGACACGTCGAGCGCGACTTGCGGCGCGTTGGCCACGTCGCGCACGAGTTTGCCCTGGAAGTTGCCGTTGGCGTCGCCGTCAAACGAGCTGCCGGTGATCGAATCGATCTTCCAGCCCTTCACGATCGCGTTGATCTTCGTGGCGCGCGACAACAGGTTCAACTGACCCGCACCGGCGTCCATGCCGTCGCCGTCGATTTCGAGCATGGCGGGTGTGGCGCGCGAGGTGTCGACTTCGAGCGCGAGCGGGCTGTCCGCACGCGGGGCGAAGCGCGCGGCGGCGAGCGTGACCATCGGGGCATTGATGGTGTTACAGCCGTTGCACGAAATGCCCGCCGCGTTGGCGATCAGCAGGTGCGCGGGCACGCCGGCCACTTCCATCGGGCCGTTGATTTTCGACGCTTGTGCAGAATTGATGTCGGCCACGATCACGCTCGCCTGCCTGCCTTTCAGGTTGCCATTCTCCTTCAACGCGCCAACCAGCTGGCTACGGCCGTCGGCCAGCATGTTGTTGAACACGACGCCGTTTTTGTCGACGTCGAAGTTGCTGAACGTGTTGCGCGAAATCCCGGCTGCATTGGCCGCGTTAATGTTGACGACCGGCGTGGCGCCGGCGTTGTTCACCTGCGTGCCGCCGCTGCCGGTCACGCCTCCGGCATAGGCGCTGGTGCCCGCCAGCGCGACGGCGGTCATGGCGGCCAGCGCGAGTACGTTGCATTGGAATTGCTTCATTGAGATTCCTTTTTTGCTTAGAAAGAAGTGGTCAGCTTGACGTTGACCACAATAGGATCGGCCTTGAGTTGCGCCGGAAAGCGCAACGGCGTGCCGACGGAAACCGAACCAGCGACGTTTCTGTATGCCGTCGAAGCCGCTAGCGCCGCGCCGAGCACGGTCCCGCCGGATAACGGCTCGCCGGCTACCGGTACGACACGGCCGGCGTCGACGGCTGCGCTGAGCATGACCCGGCCGGCCCACGACGGCGCCGGTGCACGCCAGTCGATCTGGTTGCGCCAATAGGCGCCGGTGTTGCCGTACAGATAGCGATCGCGAAAGCCTCGTACCGATGCATCGCTGCCGACCGTGACGCGCTCGCTGCCGTACAGCGCATCCGGCGACCATTGCCCGTACGCCGACGATAGAAACGCGACGCGCGGCGTGAGCGCCTTGTAGAAACTTGCGCTGACGGCGGCCTTGCGAAAGTGCGCATTGGGGCCGCCCGCGTCGGCGAGATTGGTGCTGCCTGGAGCGAGACCCTGGGTGAAGACCGGAGCGGCGGTGAAATAGCTGTCACTGCCAACGCGCGTCGCATATCTGATGCCGAGCTGCGCTGCGCTTTGCCGTTCACTGCTGTTCTGCAGTGCGAACTCGTCCAGATAGACGTCGCCTCTATAGTGGGATAGCGAAGCGAACACATCGGTTTTGCTGCGCGCGTTGCGCTGTACGGTGCGCGATGCGGTGAGCCGGTGCTGGATGCTGCTGCCGTGGTAATTCAACGCGAGGCCATAGAATTCGAGCGGGATCGCGTAGTTGCCACCCGAGGCCGAGTAGCTGAAGGTCCAGTAGCCGACCGGCAATGACGCGTTGACGCCGAAGTTGCGGCGAAAGCGGTCGGCGTGGATCGGCGCGGTGGTATCGGCGGAAAACTGGATCTGCTCGCCGAAGCCGAGCGTGTTGTTCAACGTGAGCGCTGCGGCGATTTCATTGCGGCCGGTGTTTTCGGCGCCGTTATTGTCCGCGGAAAGCGAAATGCCGACGTTCGGTGCGACGCTGCCGGTCAACACGACGTCCGAATAGCCTTCGAGCGGCGCGGGGCGGATCGCGACTTTCACGCCGGTGGGCGCGACCCGTTCGATCTGCTCGACGCCCTGCTCGATGTTGCGCAGACTGAGTACGTCGCCGGGCGAACCAGGAAACGAAAGCCGCGCGGCCTGATCGCCGGTGTAGTCGTTGCCGGCGAAATAGATGCGGCCGAGTTTGCCTTCCACCGCCTCCACGACCAGCACCGCGCCGTCCAGGTTCTGGCGAGGCAATTCGGCGTGGCTGGTGATGTAGCCGTGCTCGACATACCAGTCGTTCACCTCGTCGAGCAGGCGGTCGAGATCGGCCTGTTGCAGGCAACGGCCCGAATAGTTCGCGTGAATCCGCAGTTTGACGGACCTCGGCAGCGTGTCCGCACCATGGAACGTGACGTCCGCGACGTCGACGCAACGCGCCGCATCGACATTCAGTCTCGTCGCCGCCGATTGCCTGTGACGCGGCGCCGAAGCTGCAGCTGGTTGTTGCTTGCCGAGCTCTTCGCGCTGAGTGCGTGCGTTGTCCAGCAGACGTTGTTGCTGCTGCTCATGCAGCGTGCGGTCGATCGGATTCGCGATGACCGGTTCGAGCGCGAGTGCGGGCGTGGCGACGGTGGCGAGCAACGCTCCGGCATAGACCAGCGCGGGTAGCGGTGCGCCGGGTGTCGTGAAATTTTCACTTTCTAAAAGCGCGCGATATTTTTCCGTCGCGCAATGCGCGGCTTTTTCTGAGATGGAGTTAAATTTCATGTTCGTCGTAACGTGCGCTTCGTGATTCGTGCAAAGGCTTTCAATACGTGCACAAAGTTGCGCAGTCGGGACGAGAATGTAATCTCCGTGTAAACTATCTAAATAGGACTACTCCTAATCTGGCGTCGCTTCCGTAACTTTCAGGACAGGTCTTGCGCCTGGTTCTGCCGGTCGACAGTCCGGCAACAAAAACAACTGAATGAACGGAAAAAGTGCTTGAGAACACCGGCACTCCCTCCAAGCGCGGCTCGGGCTGCCTGCTAGCCGGTTCGTCCGCCGCCCGCATCCCGTAAAATAACGGCACCGTCCGCACTTCACGAATCCACCCATGTTCGCCCGACTTCCCCTGTATCTGCGCCTCGTGCGCATGGACAAGCCGATCGGCAGCCTGCTGCTGCTGTGGCCGACGCTCAATGCGCTGTGGATTGCGTCCGACGGCCACCCTTCCTGGCCGTTGCTGGTGATCTTCACGGTGGGTACGGTGCTGATGCGCTCGGCGGGCTGTGCGATCAACGACTACGCGGATCGCGACTTCGACCGCTATGTGAAGCGCACGGAAAACCGTCCGATCACGTCGGGCAAGATCAAGGCATGGGAGGCGGTGGCGCTGGCGGCCGGTTTGTCGCTGCTGGCGTTTCTGCTGATCCTGCCGCTCAATACGCTGACCAAGGAGCTATCGGTGGCGGCATTGTTCGTTGCCGGTTCGTATCCGTTCACAAAGCGTTTCTTCGCGATTCCGCAGGCGTACCTGGGCATTGCGTTCGGCTTCGGGATTCCGATGGCGTTTGCCGCGATTCAGGACCATGTGCCGATGCTCGCGTGGGTCATGCTGCTGGCCAACATATTCTGGTCGGTTGCGTACGACACGGAATACGCGATGGTCGATCGCGACGACGACATCAAGATCGGCATCCGCACCTCGGCGCTGACCTTCGGCCGCTTCGACGTGGCGGCGATCATGCTGTGCTACGCGGCCACGCTGGGCATTTACGTCGGCATCGGCGTAGTGCTCGGCTTCGGCATGTTGTATTGGCTGGGCTGGGCAGCGGCGGTGGGCTGCGCGATCTATCACTACAAGTTGATCCGCAATCGCGAGCGGATGGCGTGCTTCGCGGCGTTCCGTCATAACAACTGGTTGGGCGGCGCGTTGTTTGTCGGCATTGCCGCGCATTACGCGGCTGCTTCGTTTTAATTCTTCCGCGCCAGCCAACCCGCAAAACTTGAACCGCGCTTACTGCTTGCCGAACTCGTCGCCCATTTCCTTGGCGCGTGCATTGGCGGCGAGTGCGCCGCGGACGATTGCGTCCTTGATTCCGCTGGCATCGAACGACGTCAGCGCGGCCGCGGTGGTACCGCCCTTCGACGTCACACGTTCGCGCAACAGGCTCGGCGGTTCGTCCGAGTTCGCGGCCAATTGTGCCGCGCCGGTGAAGGTCGCGACCGCCAGCGCGCGGCCTTGCGCTTCATCCATGCCGAGTTGGCGCGCGGCTTCCTGCAACGCTTCGATGAAATAAAACACGTAAGCGGGACCGCTGCCCGAGATCGCGGTGACGGCGTCGATCTTCGCCTCGTCGTCGAACCAGACGGTCTCGCCGACCGCGCCCAGCACCTGCGACGCAAGCGCGCGGCCGGTTTCGTCCACGCTGCCGGTCGCGACGAGGCCCGTTACGCCCATGCCGATCAGCGCCGGCGTATTCGGCATCACGCGCACGATGCGGGCATGGCCGTTCAGCCAGCGCGACATGTCATCCATGCGAATGCCCGCGACGATGCTGATTACCAGTTGCGCTGCCTGCAGATGCGGCGCCAGTGACTCGGCGACGCTTTTCAGAATCTGCGGTTTCACCGCCAGCACGACGGCGTCGTACGGGGCGAGCGCGGCGTCCGCGGCGGCGCCGGTCTTGATGCCGAACTGCTGCTCATTGCGCTTGCGCGCCTCTTCGTTGGGGTCGATCGCGTACAGATCAGCTGGCGCGACGCCGCGCTTGATGAGGCCGCCGATCAACGCCGCCGCCATGTTGCCACCACCGATAAAAGCAATTTTCATGATGTTCCGGGAGAAGTTCCGTGTGAGGCCGCCAAGGGCCGAAACGGTCAGTTGGAGTAATCTCGTGCGCCGAAAATGGCGGTGCCGACGCGCACGATCGTCGCGCCTTCCAGCACGGCGGCTTCGAGGTCGCTCGACATGCCCATGGACAGCGTATCGAGTTCAAGGCCGTCATTTTGCAGGCGCTCGAAAAGCTCGCGTAGTTGCCGATGCGGCACGCGCTGTTCTTCGATGCCGCCGGCCGGTTCGGGAATCGCCATCAGGCCGCGCAGCGCCAGCTTCGGCAGCGCGGCGATGGTGTGGGCGACTTCTACAGCCTCGGGAATGCTCACGCCGCTTTTGGACGCTTCGCCGCTAATGTTGACCTGCAGGCAGACGTTCAACGGCGGCAGGTTGTCCGGACGCTGCTCCGACAGCCGTTGAGCGATCTTCAGACGGTCGACCGAATGTACCCAGTCAAAATTCTCCGCAACCGGCCGCGTCTTGTTCGATTGCAATGGTCCGATGAAATGCCATTCGAGCGCGCTGCGCAGATCGGCCAGCGTTTCGATCTTGGAGAGCGATTCCTGCACATAGTTTTCACCGAACGCGCGCTGCCCGGCTGCGTAGGCGGCGCGCACGTCTTCAGCGGGAAACGTCTTCGAGACCGCGAGCAGGGTGATCGAATGCGGATCGCGTCCGGCGACTTGCGCCGCGAGGGCGATGCGCTGCCGCACCGCTTCGAGGTTGTGGATCAGATCTGGCATGGGATGGAACCGGAAGTTCGGCGAAAGACAATGGTCGAATTATACGGACGCCGCGCTTCGCGATCGGAGTCGATCGCTTCAGGCGGACAGCATATGCTCCACCAGTTCGATCCAGTGCGCGACCGGCGTGGACGTACCACTTTGCAGATGCGCGATGCAGCCGACGTTCGCCGAGACGATCACCTGCGGCTCCTGCGCCTGCAGCTGCTCGAGCTTCTGATCGCGCAGAGCGTACGAGAGCCTGGGCTGCGTCAGCGAATAAGTGCCGGCCGAGCCGCAGCAGAGATGACTGTCGGCGGGCAGGCGCACTTCCACGCCGAGCGCCGCCAGCAGATGTTCGATTTTGCCGCGCACCTGCTGACCATGCTGCAACGTGCACGGCGGATGGAACGCCACCGTATGGATCGCGCGGCGACGTGTCACGGCGGCGAGCGCTTCTTCGAACTCCGGCAGGATCTCCGCGATGTCGCGCGTCAATTCGGTCACGCGGCGCGCTTTTTCCGCATACACGGGATCGTTGCGCAGCAGATGCGCGTATTCCTTGACCGTCGCGCCGCAGCCGGACGCGTTCATGACGATCGCCTCGACACCTTGCTCGATATAGGGCCACCATGCGTCGATGTTGGCGCGCAAGTCGTCGAGCGCTTCGTCGGTGTAGCCCAGGTGCAGCCGGATCGCGCCACAACAGCCTGCCTCCGGCGCGATCAGCGTTTCCACGCCCAGGGCGTCGAGCACGCGCGCGGTGGCGATGTTGACGTTCGGCATCATCGACGGTTGCACGCAGCCGGCGAGCATCAGCATCTTGCGTGGATGTTGCGCGGTCGGCCATTCGAGCGGACGCTGCCGGGCGGGCACCTTGTCGCGCAGTTTTTTGGGCAGGAGCGCGCGCACATGCTGACCGAGGCGCATGGTCGGCGTGAACAGCGCGCTGTTCGGCACGAAGCTCGCGAGCAGCCGGCGCACCATCCGCTGACCGAGCGGACGTGTGACTTTTTCCTCGGTGATCTTGCGGCCGATCTCGACCAGCCTGCCGTATTGCACGCCGGACGGGCAGGTCGTTTCGCAGTTGCGGCAGGTGAGGCAGCGGTCCAGATGGACTTGGGTGCTGCGCGTGACCGCCGCGCCTTCCACCATCTGCTTGATCAGATAGATGCGCCCGCGCGGGCCATCGAGTTCGTCGCCGAGTATCTGATAAGTCGGGCAGGTCGCCGTGCAGAAACCGCAATGCACGCAATTGCGCAGAATGGCATCGGCCTCGTCGCCATCGGGCGTGTTGCGAATGAAGTCCGCGAGGTTGGTTTGCATCGCGTGGCTCAGAAGTCGGGGTAGAGACGGCCGCGATTGAAAATGCGGGCTGGGTCGAAGGCGGATTTCAGGCCGCGATGGATTTTCATCAGCGGCGCGGGCAGCGGCGTGAACACCCCGGCGCCGCGGTCGTAGCCGTGGCCGGTACGGAAGATGGTGGCGTGGCCGCCGGCCTGTTTGGCGCTGATACGCACGGTTTGCGCGTCGGTATCGGTGATCCACCAGCGCTGGCTGCCGCCCCATTCCATCAGTTGCGCGCCGGGCAGTTGCAGCGGCTCGGTGATCGACGGCAGGGCGAGGCGCCACAGCGCGGCTTTCGGCGGGATAGCCGCGAAGAACGAGTCGGTCTGTTCACGCAGGCCGGCCCAGAAACGCTCCGCTTCGACCGCGTCTACGACTTCGCCGCCAAGCGCCGTGCGCGCGGCCTTGACCGCAGCTTCCGCGCCGGCCATCCGCACGGCCAGCGTGCCGTGACGCCATGCGCTCGCGGTAATCGGCAGCGGCCGGCCGCCCCATTCGTTCAGCTTGCGGACCGCGTCTGTGCCGTTCATATCGAATTTGAGCGTGGTTTCGGCTTGCGGCACCGGCAGTACCTTGACCGACAACTCGAGGATCAGCCCAAGTGTGCCGAGTGAACCCGCCATCAAACGGGAGACGTCGTAACCGGCGACGTTCTTCACCACCTGGCCGCCGAAATGCAGCGCCTGGCCCTGACCGTTCATGATCACCGCGCCGAGCACGAAGTCGCGCGCGGCGCCTGCCGAAGGGCGGCGTGGACCGGCAATGCCCGCCGCGATGCAGCCGCCGAAGGTGGCTTGCGAGCCGAAATGCGGCGGTTCGAAGGCGAGCATCTGATCGCGTTCGGCGAGTGCGGCCTCGATCTCCAGCAGGGGCGTGCCCGCGCGCGCCGTGATAACCAGTTCAGCCGGGTCGTAAGCGATGATGCCGCGGTAAGCGCGCGTATCGAGGATCTCACCTTCCAGCGTCTGGCCGTACCAGTCTTTGGTGCCGCCGCCACGGATGCGCAATGTGCGCCCTTCGGCGCTGGCTGAACGCACGCGCTCAGACCAGATGGCGACGATGTCATCCTCTTCCATGGTGCCCTGCTTCGTTGTGTTTCGATCGATTGTACCGGGCGGCGGCTCGCTGGCAACCCGGAGCGGACCCGTATCGGGTAATCAGGGTGGGGGCTGGAAGGCATGCTGGCGCGGCACAGGCGGAATGCGTCGGCGCGGGGAGTCGCGCGGAGGCTGGCAGAGGTGGAAGTCCCGGTATCTGGGCAAGCGGGACCGCGCGGCGGGCACGCGATAGACGCTGCGGGCCCGACTTGAGCCGGCAGCGTCGAGGCCGTCGAAGCCGTCGAAGCCGTCGAGGCCGTCGAGGCCGTCCTAAGCGGTCTTACAGCCGGTTTAAAACCGCGGCAAGTCCGGATGCGGCAGCAAGCCGCCGCGTACGTGCATCTTGCCGTACTCGGCGCACCGGGCACGGGTGGGAATACCCTTGTCGGGATTGAGCAGGCCGGGTGCGTCAAAAGCGCGTTTGACCGCGTGGAACGTGTCGCGCTCTTCTGGTGAGAACTGCACGCACATCGAATTGATCTTCTCGATGCCCACGCCGTGTTCGCCCGTCACGGTGCCACCCAGTTCGACACAGGTTTCGAGGATGTCGGAACCGAATGCCTCCGCGCGGTGCCATTCGTCCTGATCGTTGCCGTTGAACAGGATCAGCGGATGCATGTTGCCGTCGCCCGCATGGAAGACGTTGATGCAGCGCAGGCCGTACTTCTTCTCCATCGCTTCGATGCGCGCCAGCAGCGGCCCGATACTGCGGCGCGGCACGGTGCCGTCCATGCAGTAGTAGTCGGGAGAAATGCGGCCGGCCGCCGGAAATGCGTTCTTGCGCCCGGACCAGAAGCGCAGCCGCTCATTTTCCGAGCGTGAAATCTGGATACGGGTAGCGCCCTGTTCGCGCAGCACCGCGGTCATGCGCACGATTTCGTCGGCCACTTCTTCCGGCGTGCCATCCGACTCGCATAGCAGGATCGCCGCCGCGTCGAGGTCGTAGCCTGCATTGACGAATTCTTCGACCGCGCGCGTAGCCGGTTTGTCCATCATCTCCAGACCGGCCGGAATGATGCCCGCCGCAATGATGCCGGCGACCGCATCGCCGCCTTTCACGACGTCGTCGAAACTGGCCATGATGACCTGCGCCGTTTGCGGTTTCGGGATCAGCTTGACGGTGACTTCGGTGACGATCGCGAACATGCCTTCACTGCCGATCAGCACCGCGAGCAGATCGAGCCCCGGCGCATCCGGCGCGAGCGAACCGAACTCGACGATTTCGCCTTCCATCGTCACGGCACGCACACGCAGCACGTTGTGCACGGTGAGACCGTATTTGAGGCAGTGCACGCCGCCTGAATTCTCCGAGACGTTGCCGCCGATCGTGCAGGCGATCTGCGAAGACGGGTCAGGTGCGTAGTACAGGCCGTACGGCGCGGCGGCTTCGGAAATCGACAGATTGCGCACGCCCGGTTGCACCGTGGCGGTACGGGCGTAGGAGTCCACTTCGACGATCTTGCGAAAGCGTGCGAGCGACACCACCACCCCGTGACGAATCGGCATCGCCCCGCCGGACAAACCGGTGCCCGCGCCGCGCGGCACGATCGGCACGTCGAGCCGGTGACAGATCTGCACGATGCGCTGAACCTGCGATTCCGTCTCCGGCAACGCAACCGCGAGCGGAAGACGCCGGTAGGCGGCGAGGCCGTCGCACTCGTAAGCGACGGTATCTTCTTCGCGATACAGCAGGCAGTGGGTCGGCAGCACGGCCATCAGCGCCTGCACGACTTCGCGCTGGCGTTGGGCGAGAACTTCGGCCGTCAGTTCGACGGGTGCGTTCATATGACTTGTCTCCTGATGTCGTTCACTCTGCGTGCCCGGCCCAGTCGCGTTGTGCGACAGCAGGCGTTGCCACTGCCGCTATTGCAACGGAGCCGGGTTCGACCGGCGCCTCAAGCCGCCCAGGAAAAAATCTTGCCCGGGTTCATCAGATTGCGCGGATCGAGCGCGTGCTTGATGGAGCGCATCGTGTCGACGGCGACTTCACCATGTTCTTCCAGCAGGAAATTCATCTTGTGCAGACCGACACCATGTTCGCCGGTGCAAGTGCCGTCCATGCGCAGCGCGCGCTGCACGATACGCTGGTTCAGGCGCTCGGCTTCGGCGAGTTCTTCCGGCTTGTCCGGATCGATCAGGATCGCGACGTGGAAGTTGCCGTCGCCGACATGGCCGACGATCGGACAAGGCAGTGGCGACGCGTTCAGATCCTGCTCGGTTTCGACCACGCATTCCGCAAGGCGCGAGATCGGCACGCAGACGTCGGTTGTGACGGCACGGCAGCCGGGCTTTAGTTGCAGCATGGCGAAGTACGCGTTGTGGCGCGCGTTCCACAGGCGGCTGCGATCTTCCGGCCGGGTTGCCCATTCGAAGCCTTCGCCGGCATTCTGCGCGGCGATTTCCTGCACCAGTTCGGCCTGCTCTTTCACACCGGCTTCGGTGCCATGGAATTCGAAGAAGAGCGTAGGTGCTTCACGCAGCGTCAGGTTCGCATGGCGATTGATCGAGCGGATCGCCAGTGAGTCGACGAATTCGACCCGCGCGATCGGCACGCCGATCTGAATCGTTTCGATCACCGCGCGCACGGCATCGCCCATCGACGGGAAGGTGCAGACCGCGGCCGAGACCGCCTCCGGCTGCGGATACAGCCGAACGGTGATCTCAGTAATCACGCCGAGCGTGCCCTCCGAGCCGACGAACAGACGCGTGAGGTCGTAACCCGCCGACGACTTGCGCGCGCGCGTGCCGGTTTTGATCACGCGGCCGTCGGCGAGCACCACCGTCAGCCCGAGTACGTTCTCACGCATCGTGCCGTAGCGTACGGCGTTGGTGCCCGACGCGCGCGTAGCCGACATGCCGCCGATGCTCGCGTCGGCACCCGGGTCGATCGGGAAAAACAGGCCGGTATCGCGTAGCGCTTCGTTCAACTGCTTGCGCGAGATGCCGGGTTCGACCGTGACGGTCAGATCTTCGGCATTGATCGACAACACCCGGTTCATTTCCGACAGGTCGATGGATACGCCGCCCTGGACCGCCAGCAGGTGCCCTTCGAGCGACGAACCGTTGCCGTAAGGGATGATTGGTACGTCGTACTGGCCGCACAGCTTGACGATGGTTTGCACGTCTTCCGTGTTGCGCGCGAACACGACGGCGTCGGGCAGTTGCGGATCGAACGGGGATTCGTCGCGGCCATGGTGGGCGCGCACGGCTTCAGCGGTAGAGACGCGCTCGCCGAACGCGGCTTTGAGGGCGCCCAGCAATTCGGCGGGAAACGGCCGGCGCAATGGGGCCGGCGGCACGGGATGATTCACGCATGTCTCCTGATAGTAGGGCAGAGCTGTTCTACAGCTTGTGCTTCATTTTACGCCGATCGCCCGGGGACCGGCGTCGGGCGCGGCTGCCGCTCCTATAATGGCGGCGACCTCGCGATGCGCGCAATATGGATAAACGCGGTGGCTAGCGCGGTGGCCAATGCGGTGGCTAACGCGGCGGCTTGTTTGCCGGATGAGCCGGATGGATTCGGCCGCACCGCGCCAACGCATCGTTACTGAATGTGAATGCATGGGAGACATCATGGGCAACCGCTTGAGCAAGATCGCCACCCGTACGGGCGACGACGGCACCACCGGCCTCGGCGACGGCCGCCGCGTACGCAAGGACAGCGCGCGCATTGCCGCCATCGGCGACGTTGACGAGCTCAATTCGAATCTTGGCGTGTTGCTGTGCGAAACGCTGCCTGACAACGTGCGAGCGGCGCTGGTCGCAATTCAGCACGACCTGTTCGATCTTGGCGGCGAGCTTTGCATTCCTGGTCATACGATGATCACCGACAAGCAGCTCGGCCAACTCGACGGCTGGCTGGCCGACTACAACGCGACCCTGCCGCCGCTAAGGGAATTCATCTTGCCCGGCGGCTCGCGCGCGGCCGCGCTTGCGCACGTGTGCCGCACGGTGTGCCGGCGCGCCGAGCGGTCGATCGTGGCCCTGGGTGAAAGCGAGCCGATCAATGAGGCACCGCGCCAGTATGTGAACCGGCTGTCCGACCTGCTGTTCGTGCTCGCGCGCGTACTCAATCGCGCGGATGGCGGCAGCGACGTGTTATGGCAGCACGATCGGTAGGGCCGGCTAGCACCGCGCTTCGGTCCCTTTAAGCGGTACGAGTGCTGTGACAATCTGTCCGGGTCAAAATTGATTCTTAAAAATGTATCGTAAATGCATCTTTAAGGAGAAGTAGTCATGACCGTTCTTACCGCCGACCAGATCGCCCGCGTCAAAGCCACCGTACCTGTGCTCGCCGAACACGGCACAACGATCACCAAACACTTCTACAAGCGCATGTTCGCGCATCATCCTGAGTTGAAGAATGTGTTCAACCAGACGCACCAGAAGAGCGGCAATCAGCCGGAAACGCTCGCGAAAGCGGTGTACGCATACGCGGCTAATATCGATAATCTCGGCGCGCTGGGCCCGACTGTCTCGCGAATCGCTCATAAGCACGCGAGTCTGAATATCCGGCCGGAGCAGTATCCGATCGTGGGGCGGCACCTGCTGGGTGCGTTCGTCGATGTGCTCGGCGACGCCGTCGATCAGGAGACGCTTGGCGCGTGGGAAGTCGCGTATGGGCAACTTGCGGATATCTTTATCGGCGCGGAAGCGAAGCTCTACGAAGGTGCGGCATGGAGTGGTTTTCGGCCGTTCAAGGTTGCGCGCAAGGAAGTGGAGAGTGATGAAATCACGTCGTTCTATCTGACGCCCGCCGATGGCTCGCCGGCCTGCGGCTTCGAGCCTGGCCAATATCTGAGCGTGAAGCGTTTCGTGGATGAACTCGGCGTCGATCAGCCGCGGCAGTACAGCTTGTCGGACGCCCCGAACGGAAAATGGCTGCGTATTTCGGTGAAGCGCGAGGCCGGCCGTGCAGATCAGGCGCCCGGCCATGTATCGAACCTTCTGCACGACGGTGTGGAAGTGGGCGAGGTGGTGCATGCCAGCGCGCCCATGGGCGATTTCACGCTGGCGCGCGAGAAGAATACGCCCGTGGTGCTGATGAGCGGTGGTGTGGGCGTAACGCCGATGACCTCGATGCTCTCCACCTTGCTCGCCGATCACAGCGAGCGCAGCGTGACTTTCGTGCATGCCTGCCGCAATGGACGCGTGCATGCATTCCGGCAGTGGCTTAACGATACGGTTGCCGCGCATCCCAATGTTACGCGCGCGGTGTTCTACGAAGCCATTGAAACGGAGGATCGCGTGGGTGTCGACTACGACTTCGAAGGCCGCCTCGACCTCACGAAAATTACCGGCAAGGTGATGATTCCCGACGCGGATTACTACATCTGCGGCCCGGTGCCGTTCATGCGCGCGCAATGCGAGTCGTTGACCGCGCTCGGTGTAGATGCAACGCGGATTCACACTGAAGTGTTCGGTTCAGGCGCGGTGCAGTGAAGCGAGGGCGCATGGCGAGCGGTGCGTAAAAGCCCCCGTAGGGCGCGCCATGCGCCTTATGCAATCGCCAGTGTGACCTGTTTGCCGATGCGGCTCATCATTTCGACCAGTGTGTCGATGGTGAACTTGGCGCTCTTCTTGTTGACCACGTCCGACACGCGCGGTCGCGACACCATCAAAATCTCAGCGGCCTCGGCCTGCTTCAGATGATGCTGTTCGATCCAGCTGGACAGCTCGGTCATCAACTGTTCCTTGAGCAGCCGCGTGTCGTTAATCTGTTTCTGTGAAGCAGCGTGCAAACGCTTCGCTTCTGCGGCGGAGAAGCCGAGTTCGAGAAACAGGTTTGCACCGGGTTTGGTTACGTGACGGATTTTTGTGTCGATCGTCATTTGTTAAGGTTTCCTATCATTGATGATGGCGCGATACCGCGTCTCGGCAATCTTTCTATCCTGGGGCGGAAGTTTCTGAGTTTTCTTCTGGAAGCAATGCAGAACGTACAGCGCTTCCACAAACTTCGTGACGTACATCACGCGATAAATGCCATCAGCCTCTCTGATGCGAATCTCGCGTGTTCCAGCGCCGATCGAATCAAATGGCTTCCAATCGTCGGGGTCAAGGCCAGCCTGAATCTTGCCCAACTGAAAACCGGCCCGGCGACGTGGTTCTTCAGGAAAGGTGAGTAAATCGTGATAGCTGGAGCCCATCCAGCGAATTTCTTTCTCCTGCTCCATAAGCACCTTTCATGTACAAAATTTTATACGCAACATTCAGCCGGGTCAAGTCGTATCCGACCCGGCAACGAGTTGTTACGGTACATAGGCGGCGCTTGAAGCACCATTCATCCGTTCGGCCAATAAAAAAACCCGGCTTGTCGAGCCGGGTTTTCGATGCAACCACTACAGCAATCGCGCCGATGCGCAACGCGCGCAACGTGCGTGAAGCGGCGTTTAATTACCGCTACCGCGCGCCACACGCCGTTGCTTGACCGCTTCGGCGAGACCTTCCAGCACGGCAACGCTTTCGTCCCAGCCGATACAGGCATCGGTGATACTCTGACCGTACGTGAGCGTGCAGCCTTCCTGCAGATCCTGGCGCCCGGCGATCAGATGCGATTCCACCATCACGCCGACAATCCGTTCGTCACCCGAAGCAATCTGGCGGCCAATGTCCGCGCACACCGGAATCTGGTTCTCGTGCTTCTTCGAGCTATTCGCGTGGCTCGCATCGATCATCAGACGCGCCGCGAGACCCGCTTTGCCGATGTCGGCGCATGCCGCGTTGACGCTATCTGCATCGTAGTTCGGCGTTTTGCCGCCGCGCAGGATGATGTGGCAGTCTTCATTGCCGGCCGTCGAGACGATTGCCGAGTGGCCGCCCTTGGTGACGGACAGGAAATGGTGCGGCTGCGACGCGGCCTTGATCGCGTCGACGGCAATCTTGACGTTGCCGTCCGTGCCGTTCTTGAAACCGACCGGGCACGACAGGCCCGAAGCCAGTTCGCGGTGCACTTGCGATTCGGTCGTACGCGCGCCGATTGCACCCCATGAGATCAGATCGGCGATGTACTGCGGGCTGATCATGTCCAGGTATTCGGTGCCGGCCGGCAGCCCGAGTTCGTTGATGCGCAGCAACAGTTCGCGCGCGGTGCGCAGGCCGTCGTTGATCTTGAAGCTGTTGTCCATGTACGGGTCGTTGATGAGACCCTTCCAGCCCACCGTCGTACGCGGCTTTTCGAAGTACACCCGCATCACGATTTCGAGTTCGCCGGCGAAGCGCTTGCGCTGTTCGACGAGACGCCCGGCGTATTCCATTGCCGCCTTCGTATCGTGAATCGAGCACGGCCCGATGATGACAATCAGCCGGTCTTCCATGCCGTGCAGAATGCGATGCATCGCGTTGCGCGAGTTGTAGATCACGTCGGACACCGTTTCGTCGCAAGCGAATTCGCGGATCAGGTGAGCGGGCGGTGTGAGTTCTTTCAATTCGCGGATGCGGACATCGTCGGTGTTGTGCGGGGGCATGTTTGTTCTCCTGAATCGGGTCATAGCGTGTTCGCGCGGGCAACAAGGGCTGCGATCAGACGGCGATCAGGCAGCGATGCCAGGGCGAACCACAATCAAAAAGATTTCAACGGCAAAAGTTTCAAAGACGTGGGGCGAAAAAAAACCGCCAGGCTAGCTGGCGGTTTTCGTGAATTCTGAGTGTCTTGCGTGCACTAACACCCCTCTCGATCCGCCAGCGGTCTGAGATGCCAAAAAAAGTAAAAGTAAAACTTGGCGGACATGGCGAATTAGGTCGCTGGTCA
This sequence comes from Paraburkholderia sp. BGA-UO-ETr-F12, assembly GCF_059567945.1. NCBI lineage: Bacteria > Pseudomonadati > Pseudomonadota > Betaproteobacteria > Burkholderiales > Burkholderiaceae > Paraburkholderia > Paraburkholderia sp. BGA-UO-ETr-F12. The sequence continues at coordinate 52,697 of NZ_JCAQOZ010000065.1, forward strand.
AAAAGGGTGAGTGACTTTATAACCCGGGTAAGCTGGGCTGGCAAGCTACAAGGTGTAAAAATGCGGAAAATCCGCATACTTTGTGAATATCATGCACGAAGTATGCGTCCACATTAAAATCAGGCCGTGCCGCCAACCGTCATCCGGTCGATACGCAGCGTCGGCTGACCGACACCGACCGGCACGCTCTGGCCTTCCTTGCCGCACACGCCGACGCCCGAATCGAGCTTCATGTCATTGCCGATCATGCTGACGAATTTGAGCGATTCCGGCCCACTGCCGATCAGTGTCGCGCCCTTGACCGGGTAGGTGACCTTGCCGTTTTCGATCATGTACGCCTCGGAGGCCGAGAACACGAATTTGCCGTTCGTAATGTCGACCTGGCCGCCGCCGAAGTTCACCGCGTACAAACCGTTCTTCACGGACGCGATGATTTCCTGCGGGTCCTTGTCGCCATTGAGCATGTACGTGTTGGTCATGCGCGGCATCGGCAGCGCGGCGTACGATTCGCGACGCGCGTTGCCGGTGACCGGCATCTTCATCAGGCGCGCGTTCAGCGTGTCCTGGATGTAACCCTTCAGGATGCCGTCTTCGATCAGCGTCGTGCACTGGGTCGGATTGCCTTCGTCGTCGATGTTCAGCGAGCCGCGGCGGTTCGGCAGCGTGCCGTCGTCGACCACCGTCACGCCCTTCGCCGCAACCTGCTCGCCGATCCGACCCGCGAACGCCGACGATCCCTTGCGGTTGAAGTCGCCTTCGAGGCCGTGGCCGATTGCTTCGTGCAGCAGCACGCCGGGCCAGCCCGGGCCGAGCACGACGGTCATGGCGCCGGCCGGAGCCGGACGGGCATCGAGATTGACGAGCGCTGCATGCACGGCGTCGTCGACATAGCGCGACAACACTTCGTCGGTGAAGTAGCCGTAGTCGAAGCGGCCGCCGCCGCCGCCGCTGCCGATTTCGCGGCGGCCGTTCTGCTCGGCGATCACCGTGACCGACACACGCACGAGCGGACGGATGTCGGCCGCGAAGCCGCCGTCGCTACGTGCGACCAGCACCACGTCGTATTCGCCGGCGAGGCCTGCCATCACTTGCTGGATGCGCGGATCGCGGCCGCGCGCCATCTTTTCGATGCGCTCCAGCAGCTTGACCTTGGCGGTCGCGTCGAGCGAATGCAGCGGATCGGACGGCAGGTACAGATCGCGCCCGGCAATACCGGTCAGCGACGAGGCCGCCTTGATCTTCTGTTTGCCGCCGCCCGCCTTGGCAATCGAACGGGTGGCGAGCGCCGCCTGACGGATCGCTTCGGGCGATAGATCGTCCGAATACGCGAAAGCCGTGCGATCGCCCGACACGGCGCGCACGCCGACACCCTGGTCGATGCTGAAGCTGCCCGACTTCACGATGCCTTCTTCGAGACTCCACGCTTCGCTGCGCGTGTACTGGAAGTACAGGTCGGCGTAGTCGATCTTGTGCGTGAAGATTTCGGCGAGCGTGCGGGTGAGCAGGGACTCGTCGAGACCGTAGGGCGTCAGGAGAATATCCTTGGCGGTGGCGAGATTACGGATACCGGGTTCGATGATGTTCATGCGGAGTATGTTCTGCTCGATACGAAGGATTCGGTTAGCGCTGCTATCACCGGGATATGGGTGACAGGCGCCGCACTTTCAATGTCAGGTAATACGTCAGCAGCTCAGCACGCGGTGACGCCAGGCGGGCAGGCTCTGCCGCACTTCGTCGATGCGCGCACGCTCGAGATTGCCGGCCACCACGCCGGCGCCTTCGTCGCGCACCGCGACGAGTTCGCCCCACGGGTCGACCAGCATGCTGTGGCCCCATGTCCGGCGGCCGTTCTCATGTTTGCCGCCTTGCGCGGCGGCCAGCACGTAGCACTGGTTCTCGACCGCCCGCGCGCGCAGCAGCATTTCCCAGTGCGCGCGGCCGGTGGTGTAAGTGAACGCCGACGGCACCACGATCAGCGCGCAGTCGCCCATGCGCCGGTACAGCTCAGGAAAGCGCAAATCGTAGCAGACCGACAGGCCGACCCGGCCGAACGGCGCTTCGAAGGTGCGGACTTCGCCGCCGGGGCAGATGGTGCGCGCCTCGTCGAACGATTCTTCGCCCTTTTCGAAGTTGAACAAATGGATCTTGTCGTAGCGCGAGACCTCGTCGCCTTGCGGGTCGAACACCAGCGTGGTGTTCAGCACGCGTGCGGGTTCCTGCGACATTAACGGCAGCGTGCCGCCGATCACCCACACCTTGTGCCGGCGTGCGGCATCGGCGAGAAAACGCTGGATCGGGCCGTCCTGATAGGGCTCGCGTAAGCCGAGCTTGTCCGTGTCCTTGAAACCCATGAAGCAGAAGTACTCGGGCAGCAGGACGAGTTGCGCGCCGTCGGCGGCGGCTTCGGCGATCAGGCGTTCCGCTTCGGCCAGATTGCGCTCACGGTCCGGCGTGCTCACCATTTGCAGCGCGGCAACGCGGAAGGCGCTCCCGGAGGAGCCGCCGGACGCCGCAGGCGATGCGGTGGATGAAGCAGCGGACGAAGATGAAGAGACGTGTGTTTCGCTCATGAGCGTTTCGAAGAACTCCCGGCAAGGCGGCGGCGCGGACTGCCGGCGCCGCATACGTCGTTCAAGACCGGCTGGGGCCTGGGGCGCGGCACGCTTCTGATCAAACGAGAGTTCGAGTTCAGTGTGCGCCCACGGTCGAAGCCGGAACGTCCATCTTACCGCGATCGCTCTTCACCCGCTCGACGTGCGGTTTCGACCACGAACCGGTGATCGCGTACTCGCGCGCAAACGCCGTGGAGACCGATTTGCTGAACGCCAGATCGGCCACCAGCGCGCCTAACCCGAGGAGCGGATTGATAACGGTCGCAGCAATCACGGCGGCGCCGGCGCTGACGGTCGGCACGATCTGCACGTGCAGATCCTGGGTTTCCTGCGCCAGATCCACCGAGCCCTTCATCTCGGCGCGGGCCGGCGCCGTCACCATTTCGAAATTTTCGGTGCGGCCAATGCCGTTGTGGATCTCGCCCGTGCCGGTGACGTGTTCGAACGGCAGCCCTTCGCCGATCACGTCGCGGAAATTGAGCGTGGCGAAGCGCTCCAGGCTTTGCAGGCTGAGCACGCCCAGCAATTTCGCGACGCCCGGGTCGACCTTGAGAATCTGTCCATGACGCAGGTCGACGGCCAGATTTCCATTGAGGGTCGGATAGTCGATGGCGGTTGGGCCGCCGCGCCACACCACTTTGCCCGACAGTGTGCCATTGCCGGACTTGAGCGTGTGCGGTTGGCCGAAGCGCTCCAGCAGGGCGCCGGCATCCTTGATGTCGAGTTTGAAATCGAACACGGTACGGCGCGGCGTGGCCTCGTCGGCGGTATTGCCGAGGCCCGTGGAAGTGCGCCAGTTGGCCGTGGCGCTCAGCGTGGCGGCGGGGTTAGTGATGTCGAGTTTGTCGAGTTGCCAGACCGGCACGCCGTCTTCCTCGAAGTTGTGCGCGTCGACTTCGAGCCGGCCAATGTTGCGATTGCGTACGATCAATTCGTTGACCACCAGATCGATCGACGGCATGTTCTGAGCCGGCGCCGACATGGCCTGGCCAAGCAGATCCTGGTCTGTGACGGACGGAATCACCACCCGGGCAAAGCGCGCCTGCAAGGTGCCGGGCGACGCCTTGTTGGCGCCCGGCAGCCAGGAAACGTGGCCCGACACCTGGTTTGACGCGATGTTGGCCTGCCATTTGCCGTCCGCATGCGACGCCCCGACGATCACGCTATCCCAATGCCGCTTGAGCAGCGTCAGCGTGCCGATATGGAGAGCGAAGCGGTTCGGCAGGAACTGCGCGAGGGCCGGATTCGGTGCCGCGGGCGCTGCCGCGGCGCTGGGCGACGGAGTGGGCGCATCTTTGTTGCGCATCTGCGTGAGGAGCGCGCGCCAGGCATCGGCGTCGAAGGCTTCGACGTCGACGGTGGCGATCACGCCATCGGAGGGCAGGTCGGCGGGCTTGTTGACGCCGATCGCGCCGCGTACGACCGTCGGCGCTGTCTTCGGCCCGGTTTTGGGCTCATAGCGCAGCAGATAGGTGGCGGCGATCGGCCCGAAGGTCAGGTCGGCGCGTTCCAGCCCGGCTTCGCCCGCATCGGTGGATGGTTTGACCGCGAAGCGCAGCGGCATCGGCGCGCCGACCGGTTTGTCGAACGGCGCGGGGAAGTCGAGCGCAAGGCCGCTGAGATCGGAGTTCGCCGTGACCTCTGGCAAGCGCCCCTTGGCGCCGCGCACGTTGAGCGCGTAGGGCGCGCTGCCGCTCATGCGCGTCAGCACTTCGGCGGCCGGGCCGTGCAGATTCAGACCGCGCGCGGCATCCACGGCGATATGGCCGCCGAGCGCGAGCGAATACGTGCCGTCCTGCTTCAGGCCGCCGTCGGCGTGCACGTCGCCGCCGAGGAACTGGCCCGAGAGCCGGTCGAGCTGCGCCGTATGTTCGGTAAAGCGCACCTTGCCGTTCAGTTGCGACAACGGCGGCACGTTGTCGACCGTCAGGCGGTTGTTCTGGAAGCCCACTGCGCCTTCCACGCCGATATGCGGCTTCGGTGTGCGCGGCACGGTGAGTTTGAGCGCCAGCGCGGCGGGCCCTTCGGCGCGCACTTTTTCGGTCGCATGTTTGGACATGATGCCGAGCGAGCTTTCGTTGACGTAGTCGAGCATGTCGGCGAGCGGCCCACGGCCGTTGCCTGTGATGACGAGATCCGATGCCTTGGTGCCGAGATCGTCGATCTTGCCGTTTACCTTGTTCAAGGCGACCCGCTTGTAATGGGCGCGATCGATGTCGAAGCGCAGCACGTTCTGTTTGAGTTCGAACATGCCGTCAATGCCATCCAGCGGTGGCCAAACGTTCGGCGTGCCGTTCTTCATCTTGCGCGGCGGGTACGGCGAAGGGTCGAACTTGCCGCCCTTGAACGGCGCGACGATATGGAAGATCCCGGCTTCCGGCGCGCGCGAGTAGGGGAATTTGGTCAGATCGCCGTGGATTTCGATCGTCGCGCCGTGCGACGTGCCGGCCTGCAGCCCATGGCCCAGGTAAATGCGCAGCTTTTCGCTGACGCTGGTCGGCATATAGCGGACGATGCGGGTGACCTGCGCGCGCTGGAATTCGGCCTTCAGGTCGAGCGAGCCGCGGCCGTGGCCCGGGTTGCTGTAATTGGCCGTGGCCGTGGCGTCCGCGTCCGCGTTCGACACGCCGAAGTCGGCCAGTTTGACATTGAAGGCCGGGTGATTCTCGCCCGGCGCCTTCGGTGTGATGGTCCAGTCCGCCCGGCCATGCAGGCGGTCGAATTTCAGGCGCGGGTCGTCGAACACGCCCGGGAACGTAATCGCGACCTTGGAGGTGTCGAGCGTTGCGGTGCCGTGTTTTTCGTCGGCGTCGACGCTGCCCCACAGGTTTTCGATACCGGGAATGCCGGCGCGCGGGTGATTCAGCGGGGTAAGCCCCGGCGGCGGCTCCTGCGCGGCGAAGCTGATGCCTTGCAGGTCACCCTTGAAGCGATAGCGCTCGATCGGCTCGGTGCCGCTTGGCCTGTGGTCGCTGCCCGCTTCGCCGGATTCCGGCTTGCCGCGTTCGACTTCGATCACATAGTTCGCCACCATGCCGCGGGGATTGAAGCGCACCAGATTGTTCAGCAACGGACGCGGCAATGGCAGCGCGCGGCTGAATTCCGCGAGGATGCCCAGATCGACGCGGTCACCGCTGAAGCTGACGAGTTGCCCATGCTGCTGCGACGCGGTCCGGAAGCGGCCGTTCAACGTGGAGAGCGCGAGGGTGCGGGTCAGCGGCGTGCCGTCGTCGAGCGGCGGCTGGCCGAGCTCGGCGCGCAGATTATTGAGCTGCAGCGTGTAGTCGCCCTGGTCGGCCGTGACGTGCCACGAGAAGTTGGCGATCGGCACGTCCAGCTTCGGCTGGGTCGGGCGGACCCGCATCGAGACATTCGTGCCGGCCAGTTGCCCGCTCGCCGAGGTCATGCGGCCGTCGGCGAAGTCGCCCCAGATCGCATTGTCGATGCGGCCGGCGAAGGTCTCGATCGGGAAATTGATGTAACGCGCGAGAGTCGGCAGATCGACCGGACCGGTCGACATGTAAACCTCGCCGGCCCAGTTGACCGGTTTGCCGATCGCGGAGAGGCGGGCGTGTTTGAAATGGGTGCGGAAGTCGATCGGCCCGTGCAGGACCTGGCCGTCGGCGGGCGCCTGCAACGCCAGCCGGTGATCGTAGCCCTCGTTGAGAATCGCGATCCGGATGTCGCGCAGGGCGAGCTCCGGCGCTTGATGTTGGGCATCGCGCCAGCGCAGCACTCCGCCGCGCACCACGATGGCCTGTTGGCGCAGGAGCCACGTGGACAAGGTGTCGTTGCCGCTGTGCCGGGTCGGCACCGGCACCCCTGCAACCGAGATCACGCCGTCGCCACTGCGCGACACCAACACGTCGGGCTGATCGACGATCAGGCTGGAAAGCGCGGGATGGAACTGCCAGAGGGACTTCCACGAAAGCGTGGCGGTGGCGTGCGGAATGGTCAGCGCCGCTTTGCCGTCAGGAGCGCGGATTACAAGGTCGGTGACGTCGAGGCCGGGCTGAAAACCGCTCCAGTACGGCGCGAGCTTGCCGATGGTGAACTGCGCGTGCAGCTTTTCGGAGACCGTGGCCTCGATGCGCGGCCGGAACGAATCGACACGCGGCAACACGACGTAACGCAGGCCGAGAAAGAGACTTGCCGCGATGAAGTACAGGACGAGGGCCAGCGCGAGGACCACGCGAAGGGTCCGACGCAGCACGATGTGGTCGCTTCCGCTCGCAGGCCGGACCTGCCCTGTTTCGTGCGGGTCGGCGGATTCGTTTCGCTCGGACATGCTGCGGCGGGTGGGCGTATGGTAGTTTTGCGAATTAACGACGAAATGTAACACACGGGAAAGCGTCGGCGGACCTCCGGCAAACCCTTTCTGCATGCCGTCTCGCGACCTGCGCGAGGTTGCCCGGCTGCGCCTCGACCCGTGTGCTGCAGCGAACTGAACCACGCTGTTAAAGCAACGAGCGAGCCAGACCCTAGATGACTGACGCCACACTCCTGAGTTCCAGCTATTCACATTATGCGGCGCGTGCCGCGGCGGCCCGTCCGCAAATCGTGGCACAGGTGGCGGCGCTCGCGTCCGCGCCTCTCACGCGCGAGCGGATCGACGCGCGCTTTGACGCGCTGTGCGCCGAGGGCGCCGACGCGGGCGGCGGCCCGTTGAGCGAGGATGCACTCAAACGGGCCTTGCGCCGGTTGCGCACCGAAGTATTTTGCGCCGTGATGGAGCGCGACCTGGCGGGCGAGGCGGATGTCGCCGAAGTCACCGGCGCGATGACCGATCTGGCGGAGACGACGATCCAGCGCGCCCTGGCGGTTGTGTCGGCCGAACTCGAAGCGCTTTACGGCGAACCGCGCGGACCGCAGGGCGAGCGCCTTGCGCTCGGCGTGGTCGGAATGGGCAAGCTGGGCGGGCGTGAGTTGAATGTGTCGTCGGATATCGACCTGATCTTCGTCTATGAAGAAGACGGCGAGACCGCCGGCGGTCAGCGTTCGCCGATCGCGACGCAGGACTTTTTTACACGGCTCGGTAAGCGCCTGATCGGCGCGCTGGCCGAAGTGACTGCCGACGGTTACGTATTCCGGGTCGATATGCGTTTGCGGCCGAACGGCGATTCAGGGCCGCTCGTGTGCAGCCTTGGCATGCTCGAAGAATATTTCTACGTGCAGGGCCGCGAGTGGGAACGCTATGCCTGGATCAAGGGCCGGCTCGTGTCCGAAGGCGCGAGCGAGGCGGCCGTGCGGCTGCAGAAGCAGCTCGACGCGATCGTCACGCCGTTTGTCTATCGGCGTTATCTCGACTTCGGCGTGATCAGCGCGATTCGCGCGCTGCATTTGCAGATTCGCCAGGAAGCGCAGCGGCGCGCCTCGATGCGGCCCGACAAGGCCGACGACATCAAGCTGGGCCGTGGCGGCATCCGCGAAATCGAATTTAGCGCGCAGGTATTTCAGCTGATTCGGGGCGGCCAGGATGCCGGCTTCCGGGTGCGTCCGACGCTCGCCGTCTTGCGGCATGCAGCAACGCAGGGGCTGATCGATACGTCGGTTTGCGTGAAACTGTCGCAGGCGTATCGCTTCCTGCGCGAACTCGAGCACCGCCTGCAATACCGCAACGACGCGCAAACCCATGCGATGCCGGTCGATCCCGAGGAGCGCGTGGCGCTCGCGCACGCCATGGGCTGCGACGATTATGCTGCGCTGATGCTCAAGCTCGACGCGCACCGCGAGTTCGTCGAGCAGCAGTTCGACCAGATTTTCGCCGACAAGGTGAGCGGCCGCGACGGGTGCGGCGCACGGGAAGACGGCGCGGCGACCTGGGTCTGGAGCAGCGCGCTCGCCGACGATAGCGCCGACGAAGCGCTGCGCGCGCGCCTGATTGAACTGGGCGTGCCCGAGCCGGGCGAACTGCTGGCGCGTTTGCGCGCGGTGTGGCAGTCGTCGCGTTACGCGGGGCTTGCCGAACGCAGCCGGCAGCGCTTCGACATCGTCGCGCAGCGTGCGCTGGAAGCCGCGCAGACGCTGGAGCCGCCCGAACGGCGCGGCGATACATTGGCGCGCCTGTTCGACCTGCTCGAAGCCGTGAGCCGGCGCGGTGCGTACCTTGCGCTGCTAACGGAATATCCACAGGCGCTGCATCGGGTGCTGTCGGTGCTGGGCGGCTCGCGCTGGGCTGCCGGTTACCTGATCCGCCATCCGCAATTGCTCGACGAACTTCTCGACGACGAGGCAATGGACAGTCCGTTCGACTGGCCCGAATTCAAGCGCACACTGCGTTTGCGTCTGGCCGCGGCGGACGGTGTCGAGCAACAGATGGACCTGCTGCGCCACGCGCACCAAGCCGAGGTGTTCCGCATCCTGTTGATCGATCTGGCCGGCCGGCTGAGCGTCGAGCATGTGAGCGACCGTTTGTCCGAACTCGCCGACGCCGTGCTCGACGTCACGCTCGAAGCGGTCTGGAAGCAACTGGCCAAACGCCATCGCGAGGTGCCGAAGTTCGCGGTGATTGCCTACGGCAAGCTGGGCGGCAAGGAACTGGGTTACGCGTCGGACCTCGACGTCATCTTCCTCTACGACGATCCGGACGATGCCGCCGCCGACGTCTATGCCACCTACACCCGCCGCCTCATCACCTGGCTGACGACGGCCACCGGCGCGGGTACCTTGTTCGATGTCGACTTGCGGTTGCGGCCGAACGGCGAGTCGGGTCTGCTCGTCACCGATCTGGATGCGTTCCGCCGCTATCAATTACGCGAAGGCGACGCCGCCAATACCGCCTGGGTGTGGGAGCATCAGGCGCTGACCCGAGCGCGCTACTGCGCGGGCGACGCTGAAATCGGCGCGAAATTCGAACTGATCCGCGAGCAGGTGCTGACCACGCCGCGCGAAGCCGCGCCGCTTGCGAAGGAAATCGTCGAAATGCGCGAGCGCGTCGAGGCGGGCCACCCGAACCAGACGGCGCTGTTCGACCTGAAGCATGATCGTGGCGGCATGGTCGATATCGAATTCACCGTGCAGTACTGGGTGCTGCTGCACGCGGCGAGCGATCCGGAACTGATCCGCAATACCGGTAACATTGCGTTGCTGCGCGAAGTGTCGCGCTTCGGCTTGATGAGCGAGGAGGAAGCGGAGACGGTCGGCGCGGCTTACCGGACCTACCGGAAGTTGCAGCACAAGCTGCGTCTCGACGGGATGGAAAAGGCTCGGGTCGATCCGGCCTTGGTGGTGACTGAGCGTGAGGCGGTGCTGAGGCTTTGGAAGCGGGTGTTCGGCTGAGGACTGGAGTCTGCGTCTGGACTGAACGGCTGGATGACTGACGCGAAGGCAAGCGGCGCTGCCTTCGCGCGTTTTCCGGCCAACGGTCGCGGCGGCTTCACAGCGGCTCCCGATCGGCTCCCCAGCGGCCCGCGGTCGGCTCCCGCTCGGGTTCCCGGCCGACGGAAAGGCTAGGCCGCCAGCATTTCCTTGGCGTGTTTGCGCGTCGTCGCGGTGATCTCCAGTCCGCCGAGCATCCGCGCGACTTCTTCGACGCGGCTTGCGCGGTCGAGCGGCGTCACGCTGCTGACCGTGCCGCCCTTGCCGTTGCCCGACTTCGCCACCTGGAAATGATGGTCGCCACGCGCGGCGACCTGCGGCAAATGCGTGACGCACAGCACCTGACGCGCCTGTCCCAGTTGATGCAGCAGCCGTCCAACCACTTCGGCGACGCCGCCGCCGATGCCGGTATCCACTTCGTCGAAGATCAGCGTTGGTGTCGGACTCGCGGCGCTCGCGATGACCGCCAATGCAAGACTGATCCGCGCCAGTTCGCCGCCTGAAGCAACTTTCGCGAGCGGCCGCAGCGGTACGCCGGCGTGACCGGCGACGCGGAATTCGACCTGCTCGAGCCCATGTGCGCCGCCTTCCGGCAGTTGCACCAGCGCCACTTCGAAGCTGCCGCCTTTCATCGACAGTTCCTGCATGCCGGTGGTCACGGCGGCGCCCAGGGCCTTGCCGGCCTTGGCGCGCGCCTTTGACAGTTTTTTCGCTTCGGTGAGGAAGGCTTCTTTTGCCTTGGCTTCGGCCGCATGCAGGCTGTCGAGATCGGCGGCCGCGTCGAGCGCGGCGAGTTGCGCGCGACGCGCTTCATGCTCTTGCGGCAGCGTCTCGGGTTGCAGGCGGAATTTGCGCGCGGCCGAGTGCAGCGCGTCCAGACGCTTTTCGACCTGGGCGAGCCGGTCCGGATCCAGTTCGAGCTTTTGCGCGTAGTGGCTGAGCGAATAAGCCGCTTCCTGTAACTGGATCTCGGCCGGCTCCAGCGCCGCCAGCACGTCATTCAGCGCCGGGTCGATCTCGGCCAGGTCGCGCACCTTCGATACGATCGAGGCGAGATGCGTGATCATTGCCTCGTCCGATTCAGACAACGCACTGAGCGCGCCTTGAACGCCGTCGATCAGATTGGCTGAATGCGATAGCCTCCGGTGTTCGGTGTTGACCTCTTCCCATTCGCCCGGCTGCGGCGAAAGTTTGTCCAGTTCGGTGAGTTGCCAGGCGAGCCGCTCGCGCTCCAGTTGCAGTTCGCGGTCGCGCGTTTGTGCGTGCTCGACGGCCTGAACCTTTTCGCGCCATGCCCGCCATGCCCGCGTGACGGTTGCCGCGGTTTCCGTGAGGCCCGCGTGGGTGTCGAACAGTTCGCGTTGCGCGTCGGGGCGCATCAGCAACTGGTGGGCATGCTGGCCATGAATATCCACCAGCATCTCGCCGACTTCGCGCAACTGCGTGAGCGTTGCCGCCGTACCGTTGATGAACGCGCGCGAGCGGCCGTTTGTATCCACCACGCGACGCAGCATCACGGTGCCCTGATGAGCGTCGTCGACGGGCGCGCCGAGCGCCTGCTCGTCGAGCCATTGCTCGACTTGCGCATGCGTGTCGAATTCCGCGGTGATGTCGGCGCGGCTTTCGCCGGTGCGCACCACGCTCGCATCGGCGCGGGCACCGAGCGCAAGGGCCAGCGCGTCGATCAGGATCGACTTGCCGGCGCCTGTTTCGCCCGAGAAAACGGTAAAGCCGCTGTCGAATTCGAGGTCGAGCGCGGCGACGATGACGAAGTCGCGTATCGAGAGGTGGCGAAGCATGGAGGTCGTCTGGTGAGCTTGATATTCAGGGTTCGGCAGCGGTGGCGTTCGCGTTCCAGGAGGCCGGCGGCCCGGCGTTCCGGCGGCCCGGCCGCTCAGGGCTTGGTATCTTCTTCGTGCGACGGGTATTCGTTCCAGTGCAGCTTTTTACGCAGCGTGGCGTAGTGGCTGTAGCCGACCGGGTGCAGAATCGGCACGGTATGACGCGAGCGGCGCACTTCGATCGTGTCACCCAATTCCAGCGAAGTGAACGACTGCATGTCGAAGTTGACGTTGACTTCGCGGCCCGAAACGATCTGGATGCTCACCTTCGAGTCGTCCGGCAGCACGATTGGCCGGTTTGACAGCGCATGCGGCGCGATCGGCACAAGCACGATGCCTTGTAATTGCGGGTGCAGGATCGGCCCCTGCGACGACAGCGCATAGGCCGTCGAGCCCGTAGGCGTGGCGACGATCAGCCCGTCCGAGCGCTGGTTGTACATGAAGCGGCCATCCACCGACACATGCAGTTCCGCCATCCCGGAGAAGCCGCTGCGGTTGACCACCACGTCGTTGAAGGCGAGTGCGTGGTAAATCGGCGTGCCGTCGCGCATGATGCGAGCTTCGAGCAGCGTGCGCTCTTCGCGCTCGAAGTTGCCCGAGAGCATTTGCGGCACGATCTCGCGCATGTCGGAGATCGGAATGTCGGTAATGAAGCCGAGCCGCCCGTGGTTGATACCGATCAGCGGCGTGCGGTAGGGCGCAAGCTGGCGGCCAATGCCCAGCATCGTGCCGTCGCCGCCGAGGATCACGGCTACGTCGGCGCGCGCGCCGATCTCGGCGGGGCGCAGCGCCGGGTAGTCGGTGATGCCGATTTCGGCGGCGGTGTCGGCTTCGAATACGACCTCGAAGCCGCGCTTCGCGATGCACGAGGCGAGCGCGGTCAGCGGCTCGCCGATACCTGGCGTATTGTTGCGCCCGACGAGCGCGACGGTCTTGAACTGGCTGGTCACTTGCATGCCGGCATTACACCATAGGTAGGGCCTGAAAAGAACCGCAGACAGACCCGGTAGCGGGCCTGCGCAAGCGGGCTGCCGGCGCATTGAGCGATTATCGTTAGAATGGTGAAGTCTTGATGACATGCGCGCCGGTTATAGTTCGGCGGCGCGTCGCCAGCGGACTTGCCGGACCGGCGGCTGGCAAGACGCAGGATTTGAATCCCGGCGACGCGCCGACCATGCTGGACCCAGCGCCAGTCAACGCGCCGCATGCAATACCAGGCGCCGCCCCGCCGGCAGGCGGCGCGATAGTCAGGGGTGGGCGCCGTTAGCGCTCGCTGTAGTCGCGTCATTGAGCTAAAATTTTCCGTCATGCTAGATCCCCGCGCACAAACCCTCCTCAAAACGCTGATCGAGCGCTACATCGCCGAAGGTCAGCCGGTCGGCTCGCGTACGCTGTCACGTTATTCCGGCCTCGAACTAAGTCCGGCGACGATCCGCAACGTGATGTCCGATCTCGAGGATCTGGGGCTCGTGATCAGTCCGCATACTTCTGCTGGCCGCATTCCCACACCGCGTGGCTACCGGCTGTTCGTCGATACCATGCTGACTCTGGAATCCGCTGCGGACGAAGAAGCGGTGATGCGCATCGTCAAAACCACGCTGCAAGCGGGCGAGCCGCAGAAAATCGTCGCCGCGGCGGCCAGCGTGCTGTCCAATCTGTCGCAGTTCGCCGGTGTGGTGCTCACGCCGCGCCGCAGTCATGTGTTCAAGCAGATCGAGTTCATGCGGCTGTCGGACAAGCGCATTCTCCTGATCATCGTGACGCCCGAGGGCGACGTGCAGAACCGCATCATGGCGACCCAGCGTGACTTCTCGCCGTCGCAACTGGTGGAAGCGTCCAATTACATCAACGCGCACTTCGCCGGCCTCTCGTTCGACGACGTGCGCCGCCGGCTGCGCGAAGAAATCGACGAATTGCGTGGTGACATGACCACGCTGATGCACGCGGCGGTCACGGCGAGCACGGATGAAACCGACACCGGCGAGACCGTGCTGATTTCCGGCGAGCGTAACCTGCTCGAAGTGGCCGACCTTTCGTCGGACATGGCGCGCCTGCGCAAGCTGTTCGATGTGTTCGATCAAAAAACCAGTCTCCTTCAGTTGCTCGACGTGTCGAGTCATGCCGCGGGCGTGCAGATTTTCATCGGCGGCGAATCGAATCTGGTGCCGATCGAGGAAATGAGCGTGGTGACCGCGCCTTACGAAGTGAACGGCAAGATCGTCGGCACGCTCGGCGTGATCGGGCCGACTCGCATGGCCTATAACCGCGTGATTCCGATTGTCGACATCACCGCGCGGCTGCTTTCCCTCACGCTCAGCCAGCAGTAATCCGCAGCGGTTTCCGGTCACTGTCTCCTGCGGCATCTCATGCTGCAAATGATGCGCGACGGCGCGCGGCTTGCCAATTGGCCGAATGGCCAGGGGTCCCTGGCGGACCTTGCATTGGACCGCGCCGCTATAATGAATTCCACCTCAACCGACTCTCCGCCCCAAGCGGTTATCCCTGCTGCCTATGCGCTTCGACCTCGAGCGGCCTTCACAGAACGCTACGTCACACCGTGTCGCCGTGCTGCTGATCAATCTCGGCACGCCCGACGCGCCGACGCCGCGTGCAGTCCGTCGCTATCTTGCGCAGTTCCTGTCCGATCCCCGCGTGGTCGAAATTCCGGCGCTGCTCTGGCAAGTGATCTTGCGGTTGTTGATTCTGCCGTTCCGCAGCCGCGCGTCGGCAAAGAAGTACGCGGCCGTGTGGATGCCGGAGGGCTCGCCGCTGCGTGTCTTCACGGAGAAGCAGGTGGAGGGTTTGCGCCACCTGTTGCAATTGAACGACTACACGGTGCTGGTCGACTACGCCATGCGCTACGGCACGCCCGGTATTCCGGCCATGCTGAACCAGTTGAAGCTGGCTGGCGCGGAGCGCGTGCTGCTGGTGCCCATGTATCCGCAATACTCGTCGTCGACCACGGCCACGGCTTTCGACGACGCTTTTTCGGCCCTCAAGCGCATGCGCAATCAGCCGGAAATCCGCACGGTGCGGCAGTACGCGGATCATCCGGCGTATATCGCCGCGCTTGCCGCCCAAGTGCATCAATACTGGCATCAGCACGGGCGGCCGGATTTTGCGGCGGGAGACAAACTGGTGCTGAGCTTTCACGGCGTGCCCAAGCGCACGATGGATCTCGGCGATCCGTACCACGAGCAATGTCAGCAGACCGGCGCGCTGTTGATGCAGTCGCTGGGATTGACGCAGGTGGAATGCCGCATTACGTTTCAGTCGCGCTTCGGCAAGGCCGAATGGCTGCAACCGTACACTGCGCCCACCCTGAAGGAACTCGGTTCGGCAGGCGTGCGCCGAGCCGACGTGTTCTGTCCGGGCTTTACCGCCGATTGCCTTGAAACGATTGAAGAAATCGGCATGGAAGTACGCGACGAGTTCCTGCATGCGGGTGGCAAGGAGTTTCATCGGATTCCCTGCGTGAATGCCTCGCAGCCATGGATCGCCGCGCTAGGCGAAATCGTCGCCCAGAACCTGCAGGGCTGGCCCGTGCAAGCGGTGCCGGTGCCGCATACGACAGGGGCTTAAGCAGCTCATGAATTACAGGATTTCAACTGAAGCGGGCGCGAAGTTGCGCATCGACAAATGGCTGTGGGCTGCGCGCTTCTTCAAAACCCGCTCGCTCGCGGCGGATGCTGTCGACAAAGGCCACGTGCGCATTGGCGGCGCCAGCGTCAAGCCGGCCAAAGACGTGCGCGTCGGCGATCTGGTGGAAGTCGAGATCGAGCGGATTGTGTGGCAGGTGGAAGTGCTGGGCGTATGCGACGTGCGTGGCCCGGCCAGCGTTGCGCAGACGCTTTATGCGGAAACCGAAGAGAGCAGGGTGAAGCGGCAGGTCGAACAGGAGCGGCGCAAGACGTACCGCGAGCCGGCCGCCGCCTTGCACGGAAGGCCGACCAAGCGCGACCGGCGCACTATCGACAAACTTTCAGGTGGGGATTGAACAACTGTTCCATCGTCGCGTGCACACCGCCGTACTCGGTAGTGTGATCGTTGACGGCCCCGGACATGCAGATGGTCGTGGTGCCCGCGATGAGTACCAATGCGACCACCGATATTGCAAAGGTCAGTTTCACGGTACTCCCCTTGGGAAGATTCGGGACGGAAACAGGCGAATCAGGTGGATTGAAAAATTTCGGTAAGGATTACGTTAGATTAGGGTTAACGTGTCTTTTCCGATGCTTTATTGGAGCATAGGCCACTTGGCGGGCGCACTCAATCTCAATCTGATTGCGACGCAATAATGGTTGTAACGGAGCATTTCGGCTGCGTGCGCGCGGCGTGAAAAGTTCCGGGAGAGGCGCTTGAAATGGGTCTTTCCGGCCCCATCTGCCGTTTCGAAAAGCGTCAACGCACCAGGTTTTGCGCCAAGTTGTCTGTCGCAATTTTGCAACGCACAAATTGCGCGGGCTTCGACGCGTTGCCGTCACTTTTAGCTTTAACTTTTTAACGACTTTCAGCGACATGGAAAACACGCAAGAGAACCCGACGAGCCAGAATCCCACGCCCGCCGACGAAACCGCGCGTCAGGCCGCGGAGGCCGCGACCCCCCAGCAGGACGCGGCTGCGAGCGCGGCCCCGGAAGCGCCGGCAACCGGCGTGGAAGCTGCATTGACCGAAGCTGAGGCAAAGATCGCCGAGTTGCAGGAAAGCTTCCTGCGCGCAAAGGCCGAGACCGAGAATGTGCGCCGCCGCGCTCAGGAAGATATCGCCAAGGCCCACAAGTTCGCGATCGAAAGCTTCGCTGAGCATTTGCTGCCGGTGGTCGACAGTCTTGAGGCAGCGGTTGCCCATTCATCCGACGACCTGCAGAAGGTTCGTGAGGGCGTCGAACTCACGCTGCGTCAGCTTTCCGGCGCACTGGAGAAGGGGCGCGTCGTCGCCTTGAACCCGGTTGGCGAGAAGTTCGACCCGCATCGTCATCAGGCTATTTCAATGGTGCCGGCCGATCAGGAGCCGAACACCGTCGTCGCCGTGCTGCAAAAAGGCTTCGTGATCGCCGACCGCGTGCTGCGCCCGGCTCTCGTAACTGTCGCGGCGCCGAAGTAAGCATCGCAACGCGCTGTCCGAGCCGTTTATTTGCCGTTGCGCCTGACACGGGCCGTTATGGTCGGCGTTCCCGTCGCCGCCGGGCTCATGCCTCATGGCGTGCCGACCTGGCTCTTCTTATACCGAGGCAAGCGGCTCGGCCTGGCAACTGGCTGGCGCGGCCTTGGGCCACTTGTGGGGGCGATTGCCGCCGAGCGGGACAAGATTTGGCCGGTCAATGCGGTCGGGAGCACGGCAGGTGGTGAAAAAAGCGGCAAAAGTTCGACTGATTGAAAAAAATTAAAGACCGCATCGTAAAAGAGGTCTTGAAAACGATGCGGACGCACTTATGTTGGGTGCAGGTAGGAATTTAGAGCGGATCGCCGTACCGCCAGATGGGCAAAACCGGCGATTCCCGCAGCGATCAAAGTTAGGAGATTAGTAAAAATGGGCAAAATCATCGGTATCGACCTCGGCACGACCAACTCGTGCGTGGCGATCATGGAAGGCAATTCGGTCAAAGTGATCGAGAACTCGGAAGGTGCGCGCACCACGCCGTCGATCATCGCTTACATGGAAGACGGCGAAATTCTCGTCGGCGCACCGGCCAAGCGTCAGTCGGTCACGAACCCGAAGAACACGCTGTACGCCGTCAAGCGCCTGATCGGCCGCCGCTTCGAAGAAAAAGAAGTGCAGAAAGACATCGCTCTGATGCCGTACAAGATCATCAAAGCCGACAACGGCGACGCATGGATCGAAGTGCGCGACCAGAAGCTCGCACCGCCGCAAATCTCCGCGGAAACGCTGCGCAAGATGAAGAAGACCGCTGAAGATTACCTCGGCGAGCCGGTCACCGAAGCTGTGATTACGGTTCCCGCGTACTTCAACGACAGTCAGCGCCAGGCCACCAAAGATGCAGGCCGCATCGCCGGTCTGGAAGTGAAGCGGATCATCAACGAACCGACCGCAGCTGCACTGGCTTTTGGCCTGGACAAGGCGGAAAAGGGCGACCGCAAGATCGCGGTGTATGACTTGGGCGGCGGTACGTTCGACGTGTCGATCATCGAAATCGCGGATGTCGACGGTGAAATGCAGTTCGAAGTGCTGTCCACGAACGGCGATACGTTCCTGGGCGGTGAAGACTTCGACCAACGCATCATCGACTACATCATCAGTGAGTTCAAGAAGGAACAGGGCGTCGATCTGTCGAAAGACGTGCTTGCGCTGCAACGCCTGAAGGAATCGGCTGAAAAGGCGAAGATCGAACTGTCGTCGAGCCAGCAAACCGAAATCAACCTGCCGTACATCACGGCCGACGCGTCGGGTCCGAAGCACCTGAACCTGAAAATCACGCGTGCGAAGCTGGAAGCGCTGGTCGAAGAACTGATCGAACGCACCATCGAGCCGTGCCGTCTGGCGATCAAGGACGCGGGCGTGAAGGTCGGCGAAATCGACGACGTGATTCTGGTCGGCGGTATGACCCGCATGCCGAAGGTGCAGGACAAGGTTAAGGAATTCTTCGGCAAGGATCCGCGCCGTGACGTGAACCCGGACGAAGCCGTCGCCGTTGGCGCCGCGATTCAAGGCCAGGTTCTGTCGGGCGACCGTACGGACGTTCTGCTGCTCGACGTGACCCCGCTGTCGCTCGGCATCGAAACGCTCGGCGGCGTGATGACGAAGATGATCAACAAGAACACCACGATCCCGACCAAGCATGCGCAGGTCTACTCGACGGCTGACGACAATCAGAGCGCCGTGACGATCAAGGTGTATCAGGGCGAACGCGAAATGGCAGCGGGCAACAAGCTGCTCGGCGAGTTCAACCTGGAAGGCATTCCGCCGGCACCGCGCGGCACGCCGCAGATCGAAGTGAGCTTCGACATCGACGCGAACGGCATTCTGCACGTCGGCGCGAAAGACAAGGCAACCGGCAAGGAAAACCGCATCACGATCAAGGCGAACTCGGGTCTGTCCGAAGCTGAAATCGAGAAGATGGTGAAGGACGCGGAAGCGAACGCGGAAGAAGATCACAAGCTGCGTGAGTTGGCCGACGCCCGCAACCAGGGCGACGCGCTGGTCCACAGCACGAAGAAGGCGCTTACCGAATACGGCGACAAGCTCGAAGCCGCTGAGAAGGAAGCGATCGAAACCGCGCTGAAGGACCTTGAAGAAACGCTGAAGAGCGGTTCTAGCGACAAGGCCGCGATCGAAGCCAAGATCGAAGCGGTGGCGACCGCCTCGCAGAAGATGGGCGAGAAGATGTACGCCGACATGCAGGCTGCACAAGGTGCCGAAGCTGCGGCAGCGGGCGCGGCAGGTGCGGGCGCATCGGCAGGTGGCGCGAGCCAGCAGCAGGACGACGTGGTCGACGCCGAGTTCAAGGAAGTCAAGAAAGACTAAAGCCAGGTCGCAATTTGACCGTAAAGCCGCACACAGCAATGTGTGCGGCCCGGCTGCAAAACGGTCTGCTCCCGTTCGGGAGCATGAACCTGCAAAGCGGTTATCGCGCCTGGTGAGCCTGTTTGGGCTCTCCGGGCACATTTGTTTTATGGAGGACGTTGTTTGAACCGCCTGAAAGCGGCGTGAACAGCGGCCGGACGAGTCGCAAGACTCCAGCATTCAAGAGGAGCCACCGCGCCCCATTGCGCGAGTGGCGTTGAACCGATATGGCGAAACGGGATTACTACGAGGTTCTGGGCGTCGCAAAGAACGCGAGCGACGACGAAATCAAGAAGGCTTATCGCAAGCTTGCGATGAAGCACCACCCCGACCGCAATCCGGGCAACAAGGATGCGGAAGAGCATTTCAAAGAGGTGAAGGAAGCCTATGAAATGCTGTCGGACTCGCAAAAGCGTGCTGCGTACGATCAGTACGGTCACGCGGGCGTCGATCCGAACATGGGCGGAGCCGGTGCGCAAGGCTTCGGCGGTTTTGCCGATGCATTCGGCGATATTTTCGGCGACATCTTCGGCCAGGCTGCCGGCGGTGCCGCACGCGGCGGTGGCCGTGCAGGTCCGCAGGTGTATCGCGGCGCCGATCTGCGCTACAGCATGGAAATCACGCTGGAGCAGGCCGCGCACGGCTACGACACGCAGATTCGCGTGCCGAGCTGGGTGTCGTGTGAAGTCTGTCACGGCTCGGGCGCGAAGCCCGGCACCAAGCCGGAAACCTGCCCGACCTGTAGCGGTTCGGGTTCGGTGCGGATGTCGCAGGGCTTTTTCAGCATCCAGCAGACCTGCCCGAAGTGTCACGGCACCGGCACCTATATTCCCGAGCCGTGCGGACACTGCCATGGCGCGGGCAAGGTGAAGGAAACCAAGACGCTGGAAGTGAAGATCCCGGCGGGTATCGACGACGGCATGCGTATCCGCTCAGCCGGCAACGGTGAGCCGGGTATCAATGGTGGTCCGTCGGGCGATCTGTACGTCGAGATTCACATCAAGCAGCACTCGGTGTTCGAACGCGACGGCGACGATCTGCATTGCCAGATGCCGATTCCATTCACCACGGCGGCACTCGGCGGCGAAATCGAAGTGCCGACCCTCGCGGGCCGCGCGAGCTTCACGGTGCCGGAAGGCACGCAGTCGGGGAAGACCTTCCGTCTGCGTGGCAAGGGGATCAAGGGTCTGCGTTCGAGCATTGCCGGCGATCTGTACGTGCATGTGCAAGTCGAAACGCCGGTCAAGCTCACCGAGTCGCAGCGCGATCTGCTTCAGCAATTCGAGAAAGCCCTCGTGGAAGGCGGCGCGCGGCATAGCCCGCAAAGCAAGAGCTGGTTTGATCGGGTGAAGAGCTTCTTCGATTAATTGCGGTTTGATTTGGCGGTAAGCATGGCGGCAGCTGAGCGCAACGCGGTTTTCGCGTTGCTCGACGATTGCGACGCGACGGCGGCGCGCCGTTCGAGTCGTCTGTACACGGGTTTTGTGCGTGAACGAGTGTGCGTGGACGCCGCGCAACTTGAGCTCATGTGCGAGACCGTGGCTGCGGATGCTCGGCGTGGTTTGCATGGCGTTGTGCTTGCCGACTATGAGTTTGGCCGGCATCTTCTCGATGGCGACCAGGCTCACCGGGCATCAAATGAAACGCAGCGTGGCGATGCCACGCTGCGTTTTTTATTGTTTGAACGTTGCGAGAAACTATCTCGCGACGACGTCGATACGTGGCTCGTGGAACGCGACGGCGGCGCGGCCGAGCCTTCCGTGGCGGGCACAGCGAATGTGTGTGCGAGCGTCGATCCCACGCAATTCAACGAAGCGATCGATGCGATCCATGCCGCCCTGCGCGCCGGCGATTCTTATCAGGTCAACTATACGTATCGGCTCGGTTTCGATGTATTCGGCTCGCCGGCCGCGCTTTATCGGCGCCTGCGGGCGCGCCAGCCGGTTCCGTATGGCGCGCTGATCGCGTTGCCGGGCGACGAGTGGGTTTTGTCGTGCTCGCCGGAGTTGTTCATCGAGAAAGAAGGCGCCATGTTGCGCGCCCGGCCGATGAAGGGCACGGCGCCGCGATCAACCGACCCCGTGGCCGATCGTCACGCCGCCGAGTTCCTGGCCAACGACCCGAAGAATCGTGCCGAGAACGTGATGATCGTCGACCTGTTGCGCAACGATCTGTCGCGTGTGGCGCAGACGGGCTCCGTCAAGGTGCCGGCGTTGTTTTCGGTTGAACCGTATGCGTCGGTATGGCAGATGACGTCGACGGTCCATTCGACGCTGCGGGCCGGCACGTCTTTCGCTGCGATCATGCGGGCGCTGTTTCCGTGCGGCTCGATCACCGGTGCGCCGAAGCACCGCACGATGCAATTGATCGACGAGCTCGAAAGCACGCCGCGCGGACTTTACACCGGCGCGATCGGCTGGCTCGACGTGCCCTCAAGCACCTCAAGCACCTCAAGCACCGCAAGCACCGCAAGCACCGCAAGCACCGCAAGCACCGCAAGCACCGCAAACGACACTACTTGCGGCGACTTCTGCCTGTCCGTCGCGATCCGCACCCTGACCTTAAGCCCGGCCGCACAGTCCGGCGTGCTGCGTGGCACGATGGGCGTCGGTGCCGGCATCGTGCTCGACAGTGTTGCCGCCGACGAATATGCGGAATGCCAATTGAAGGCCAGCTTTCTGACCGGTGCCGAGCCGGGTTTCGAGCTTTTCGAAACGATGTATGGAACGCGTGACGAGGGCGTGCGCCATCTATCGCGCCATCTCGCACGACTCTCGGCGAGCGCCGCGGCGTTGGGTTTCAGGCTCGACGACGAAAACGAAATTCGCGCGCAAATCACGGAGAAATGTGCGGCGTTGCCTGCGCAAATTCCGCACCGCATGCGTCTCGCGCTGAGCAAGAACGGCGCGGTGCAATTAACGGCGGCGGTGTTGACGCCGCTGGCCGACCCGACCGTCGGTGTGTTGCTCGGGCCGGATCATGCATTCCCCGTTACGCATGCCGATGATCCGCTGCTGCGACACAAAACCACGCGCCGTGCCGAATATGATCGTGGCTGGCGCGAAGCCGAAGCGCGGGGCGCTTTCGACACGTTGTTCTTTAACGAGCGCGGTGAACTGACCGAAGGCGGGCGCTCGAACGTGTTTGTGAAGCTGGCGGGACGGTGGTGGACGCCGCCATTGGAGTCAGGCGTTCTGCCCGGGATCATGCGGGGCGTGCTGCTGGAGGATATCGACCTTCACGCAGCGGAACGCGTGTTGACTCGAATCGATGTGCGGAATGCGGAAGCGCTTCTGGTGTGCAACGCGCTGCGAGGCGCGGTACAGGCGCGTGTGCTGGGCTAAGGCAGCGCGCAGGGCTATAGAAGAAAGACCAAAGAAGTCGGCCGTGCCGGCGGGCGAACGAGGACTTGAGCGCCGCGTGCCGCCATGCAACAGCTAGCTCAAGCGTGGCGAACGTGCAGCAGGCGTGCCACCCATCCCGTAAGGCGTGCATGCCATGTGGATTCACGCACGTCATGCGGCGCGGTGGCGTGACTGCGGATTTCTGCTACATCGATCAGGCAAAAGGGGCTCATGGTCATCTCTCTTCGGCTGGCGGCAGGGCCGCGTTAACAAGGTAGACGAAGATAGATGCCCCGGCTTTAAGACAATATCAGACTGGTCTCAAAACGTGCCCGGATGCGCGTGATCAAGGCGGTTCCCAAGTCCGGCCCGAACTTAGAACGCATGTTCCGGCCCCGGGAACGTACCGTCCTTCACAGCGTGGACATACGCTTCCACGGCCGCCTGAATGCTCGGTTGTCCCTGCATGAAATCCTTCACAAAGCGCGGCCGCTTGCCGGGGAAAATTCCCAGCATGTCGTGCAGCACCAGCACCTGACCTGAGCAGTCGAGGCCCGCCCCGATACCGATTGTCGGAATCCGCAATTGCTTCGTGACTTCGCTCGCGAGCAGTGTCGGGATCGCTTCCATGACGATCAGTTGGGCGCCCGCGTTCTGTACGGCGAGCGAGTCGCGCAACAACTGGCTCGCACCCGCCTCGGTTTTGCCTTGCACCTTGAAGCCGCCAAACGCATGCACCGATTGTGGCGTGAGGCCGACGTGCGCGCACACCGGAATCGACCGCTCGACCAGAAAACGCACCGTGTCCGCGAGCCACTCACCGCCCTCGAGTTTCACCATCTGCGCGCCGGCGCGCATGAGTTCCACCGAGCTTTTGAAAGCGTCCTCCGGCGTGCCGTACGTGCCGAACGGCAGATCGGCGACCACCAGCGCCGAGGGTCGCGCCCGCGCGACGCTCGCCGTGTGATAGGCGATGTCGGTGAGCGACACCGGCAGCGTGGTCGTCTGGCCTTGCAGCACGTTGCCGAGCGAGTCGCCGATCAGCAGGACGTCGACACCCGAGCGATCCAGCAGCGCCGCGAAGCTCGCGTCGTAGCAGGTCAGCATGGCGATCTTTTCGCCGGCATCGCGCATCGCCTGCAGTTTCGGCACGGTGATGGCGTTCCGGCTCGTTTCCTGCAAATAGGTCATGGAGAAAATCCGTTGGAAAAAGAGGGGGCGCGCCGCTTAAAGCGACGTGCCTTTGACAAAGAATTCCTTGCGTCCGCGCATGGTTTCAATGCGTTCGGCGAGTAGCGCAAGGTCCGCGTCCGAGTCGAGCGGATTCAGATGTTCAGCATTGACCGTCAGCACGGGCGTGCGGTCGTAGTGATAGAAAAACTCGTTGTAGGCGTCGCAGAGCGCGTGCAGATACGCATCGGAAATCTGCAGTTCCATGGGCACGGCGCGCTTCTGGATGCGCGCGAACAGTACTTCAGGACTGGCTTGCAGGTAGACCACGAAATCCGGTGCCGGCGCGCTGACGTCGAGTCGCGCGGCGAGGGCGCGATAAAGCTGCCACTCATCTTCCTGCAGCGTCAGACGCGCGAAGATCTCGTTCTTCTGCGTCATGAAATCGGCGATAAGCGGTGTGCCCGCCACATGCGCGGCCGCGACCTCCTGGGCCTGCTGCGCACGCTGCAAGGCGAAGTGCAATTGCGCGGGAAGCGCATAACGCGCGGTGTCGCGATAAAAACGTTCGAGAAAGGGATTGTCTTGCGGCCGCTCGAACAACTCCTGCATCGACCAGCGCTGTGCGAGCCGCCGCGCGAGCGAGGTCTTGCCGACGCCGATCGGCCCTTCGATCGCGAGATAGCCAAACGGCGGCCGCAATTGCGGGGCGGTGACGGTAAGTGGCGGCGAACTCATTCGCAACGTCCCTTGTCCGCGGCGGGGGCGCCGGCAGTCAATGCATTGAGCATTGGACACTGACAGGGCCCTTTGACCTTTTCGATGCGTTGATCGCGGACACCTTCGAGCAGTGCTTCGGCACGGCCGTGTTGCGGAATGATCAGCGCCGGGTCGATCTCGACGAGCGGGACAAGTGCAAAGGCGCGCTCGATCAAACGCGGATGCGGCACGATCAGATCGGCTTCGTCGATCGATTGATCGCCGTAGAGCAGGATGTCGAGATCGAGCGTGCGCGGTGCATTGCGAAACGGCCGTTCCCGGCCGAACTGATGTTCGATCTTGTGGCACAGCGCAAGCAGATGCCGCACGGGGAGCGTCGTATCGACCTTCACGACGCAGTTGAAATAGTCGTCGCCGCCCGCGTCGATCGGGGCAGTACGATAAAAGCTCGACTTCGCGAGCACGGTGATGGTGTGCTGTTGGGCGAGACACACCACCGCGTCTTTCAGGGTCTGGCGCGCGTCCCCGAGATTCGCGCCGAGGCCGAGATAAGCAACCGTCATGGCATAACTTCCTGCAACTATCGTTCGACGGCCTCAGCCAACGCCGTGTCAGTCATCGTGCGAGCTGTCATGGCCCGCCTCGTTGGCTGCGCGTTCTGGCGAACCGCCCTCCATTCCGTCGCCCGGTTTGCGGGTTCTGGCGCCACTGCTGCGCCTCCGTCGTTTTCTGGGGCTCCGGTCCTTCCCGCCTTGCGTGAGCAGAGTCTCACGCGCAGCGACGTCTCCTTCAATGAACTCCGTCCACCACGCACCGACCGACTCATCGAGTTCGCCCGATTCGCAGCGCAACAGGAGGAAATCATACCCCGCTCTAAATCTTTGGTGTTCCAGCAGCTTCAGCGCACTTCTTCCCGAGCGTTTTTCAAGGCGCAACTGCAGGCCCCAGATCTCACGCATGTCGGACGAGAAGCGCTTGTGAATCGCCAGTTTCTCGGTTTGCATGTCGAGGACTTCGTCCATCGCGCGATGCAGCGCCGGCACCGGATATTCGCCGTTTGCTTCAAATTGCTGCCAGCGCGTCTGCACGTCGTGCCACAGCAAGGTGGCAAACAGGAAGCCCGGCGAAACCGGCTTGCCGGCGCGCACCCGGGCGTCTGTATTGGAGAGCGCGAGCGTGATGAATTTCTCGCCGATCGGTTGTTCCAGCACGACGTCGAGCAGCGGCAGCAGACCGTGATGCAGGCCTTCCTGGCGCAGACGTTTCAAACAGGCGAGCGCGTGGCCCGACAGCATCAGCTTGAGCATCTCGTCGAACAGACGCGCGGCCGGTACGTTGTTGATCAGATCGGCCATTTTGACGATCGGCGCGCGAGTCGTGTCTTCGATCTCGAAGTCGAGCTTGGCGGCGAAACGCACCACGCGCAGCATTCGCACCGGGTCTTCGCGATAGCGCGTGGCCGGGTCGCCGATCATGCGCAGCAGACGCGCGCGCATGTCGGCCATGCCGTTGTGATAGTCCAGCACGGTTTGCGTGGCCGGATCGTAGTACATCGCGTTGATCGTGAAGTCGCGGCGCGTGGCGTCTTCGTGCTGCTCGCCCCAGACGTTGTCGCGCAGCACGCGGCCGCTGGCGTCTACCGCATGGGTGCGGCGGTCGAGTTCGTCGCGCTTCAGGCGGCGCGGCGGCGCCGCGTCGGCAGCAGGCGGGTCGACCAGCGCACGGAACGTCGAGGTTTCGATGATTTCCTGGCCGAACTGCACGTGCACGATCTGAAACCGGCGGCCGATGATGCGGGCGCGACGGAACAGTTTCTGCACCTGTTCGGGCGTGGCGTCGGTCGCGACGTCGAAGTCTTTCGGCTTGATGCCGAGCAGCAGATCGCGCACCGCACCGCCGACGATAAACGCGCGATGCCCCGCTTCCTGCAGGCCCTCGGTAACGCGAATCGCGTTCCGTGAGATCAGCGACTGATCGATGCCGTGCACGTCGTGCGGAATGATGACCGGCACGTCGGGGTCCCGCACGGTTTTGACGACGGGGCGCGCCGGTTTGCGGCGCGTTTTGCCGGCGCCGGATGTATTGCGTGCCGGCGATTCACCGGCTTCGTCTGCTTCGGCTGCGGCGGGCGAGGCGTTGTCAGCGGGCGCCGAGTCCTGGCCGAATAGCTTGCGGATAAGTTTTTTGATCACGAGGGTTGAAAGAGTTCGAGGATGCGCCAGCCTTTGGCCTGCGCATGGGCGCGCAATGTGTCGTCGGGATTGGTCGCGATCGGATCGGTGACCTTTTCCAGCAGCGGGATGTCGTTGTGCGAGTCGCTATAGAAATAGCTGTGCTCGAAATCGCTCCAGGTCTTGCCGAGCGATGCCAGCCACGCTTCGGTACGGACGATCTTGCCTTCCTTGTAGCTCGGCGTGCCGGTAGGGCGGCCGGTGTACGGCGAATGCGGCTGACCGTCGACGGTTTCCGCCTCGCAGGCGATCAGCGCGTCGACGCCGAACGCCTGAGCGATCGGGCGGGTAATGAATTCGTTGGTGGCGGTGACCACGCAGCACAGATCGCCGGCTTCGCGGTGCTCCCTGACCAGCTCCAACGCGACTGGAAAGATCGCCGGCGTGATCACTTCATGCATGTACTGCGCGTGGAGATCGGCAAGCTGGGCGCGCGTGTACTTCGATAGCGGCGTGAGCATGGCGATCAGGTAAGCGTGAATGTCCAGCTTGCCGGCTTTGTAGTCGGCGAAAAAGCGGTCGTTTTCACGGGCGAAGTTTTCCGGGTCGACCATGCCTTGTTTCACCATGAAGCGGCCCCATTCGTGGTCGCTGTCGGTGGGAATGAGCGTGTGGTCGAGGTCGAAGAGTGCGAGGTTAGCCATGGGGGCCTATTTTACTTGAAGCGGCGTCGGGGGACCCGGATGAGGCGGCGGCCGACGCGGATGCAGCCGATGAGGCGGGCGCGCCGCGCCGGTCGTCGGCCTCGGGCGAGGCCAGCATGGTGCGCAAAAGCGGCAGCGTGACCGCGCGTTTCTGTTCGAGCGAGAAGCGGTCGAGTGCGTCGAGCAGGGCCATCAGGCTCGGCATGTCGCGGCGAAAATGCGTCAGCAGATAGGCGGGGACGTCGTCGGCCAGCATGATGCCGCGCTCGCGCGCCGCGTGTTTGAGCACCGCGGCTTTGCCCTCGTCCGGCAGCGGCGCGAGGTGGAACACGAGGCCCCAGCCGAGGCGCGTGCGCAGATCTTCGCGCACCGTCATGCCTATCGGCGGCGCATTGCCCGCGGCGACCAGCGCGCTGGTGGGATGCGCGCGCACTTCGTTGAACAGGTTGAACACGGCGATTTGCTGGGCCGCGGACAGGCCGTCGCAATCGTCGATCGCATACAGCGCGACGCGCGGGTCGAACGTGAAGGCGGCGAGGCTGCTCTGCGGGCCCGCAAAGCGGGCATGGCCCGGCGGCGCTTCGTGAACGAGCGCCTGCAGCAGGTGCGTGCGGCCGCTGCCGGCTTCGCCCCAGATGTAGAAGGTGCGATCGGCCACCGGGCCGGCCGCGAGCGCGTTGTCGAGCTCGCGTAGCCGCGTGACCAGCTCGGCGTTGGCGCCGGCGAAGAAATTGTCGAATGTCGATGGCGGCGGGGTGCCGAGATCGAGCGTCAGTTGACGAAGCACAGTAGGTTAATGCCGAAAATGGGGCTTGGGCCGCAAATGGCCCGAACCTCGGGCCCTGAAACGTCAATGAGCAGTCAGTGACTCAGTTTTTATAAAGCGTGCTCGTCAGATAGCTTTGACGCAACTCGCGCATCGCCACCGACAGAATCGCGCTGACCGGCAGCGCCAGCAACACGCCGAAAAAGCCGAACAGCTGGCCGAACGCGAGCAACGCGAAGATAACCGCGAGCGGGTGCAGGCCGATCCGCTCGCCGACGAGGCGCGGCGTGAGATAAAAGCTCTCCACGATCTGGCCGACGCCGTAAATCAACGCAACCGCGCCGAAGCCATACCAGTCGCCGAATTGCAGCAGCGCCGCGAGCAGCGCGAGCGCAAGCCCGGTCGCAAAGCCGATGTACGGGATGAACACCGCGAGGCCGGTGAAGATACCTACCGGCAGCGCGATCTCGAAACCGGCGATGGTCAGCGCAATCGCATAATAGACCGCGAGCACGCCCATCACGAGCAACTGGCCGCGCAGGTATTGCGACAGCATCTGGTCCATGTCGCGCGCGAGTTGCAGCGTCTTGTCGAGCCAGCGGCGCGGCACCACGATCTGCACCCGCGCGAGCATCCGATTCCAGTCGTACAGCAGATAGAACAGCACAAGCGGCACCATCACGAGGTTACCGACCACCGTCATCATGACGTTGCCGCTGGTGCGGATCGAGGTCCATGCATACATCGCGACCTGTTGCGCGCTGCCTTCGAGCTGCCCCATCACGAGATCGCGAATACTGGCGAAATCGAGCGAGTCGGCGAGACCGAGCCATGCAAGCTTGGGTTGCAGCCACGCGCTCACATGCGCAAACAGCACGGGCACCTGCTGTTTCAGCTGCGGGCCTTCTTTCTGGATGACGGCCAGCACCAGCAGCACGAGCATTGTCATCAGCAACGTGAACAGCAGCATCATCAGCAAGGCGGCGAGTCCGCGCGGCACACGCCGGCGCACCATCCACGCGACGCCCGGCTGCAGAATGTACGCGAGAATCGCGCCGAGCAGGAACGGCGTGAGGACCGGACTCAGGAGCCAGAGCAGAATACCGACAACCAGCGCGATCGCCAGCCAGATAAAGGCGCGGCGCTGCACAGGTGTCAGGATCGAGGAGTTCTGTTGCAAAGTTTGTTTCCCAGGTGTCGTCCCGAGCGGAAGATTCAGGATGATTCAAATTCCAGCCAGCCGGCCGGCAACTCGGTGTGGGACCTGAGTAGGCGCTGAAGCGCCAACTCGGGTCGTCATCGGGTAAAATCGCATTTTACCGACCTTCTTGCTCTTCCCCATGAATCAACCCAAATCCGCTCCAGATGCCCAAGGTTTGTCCTATCGCGACGCCGGCGTGGACATCGACGCGGGCGACGCCCTTGTCGACGCGATCAAGCCCTTTGCCAAAAAGACGATGCGCGACGGCGTGCTGGGCGGCATCGGCGGATTTGGCGCGCTGTTCGAAGTGCCGAAGAAGTACAAGGAACCCGTGCTGGTATCGGGCACCGACGGCGTCGGCACCAAGCTGCGCCTCGCGTTTCAACTGAACAAACACGACACGGTCGGCCAGGATCTGGTGGCAATGAGCGTGAACGACATTCTGGTTCAGGGCGCCGAGCCGCTGTTCTTCCTCGATTATTTCGCTTGCGGCAAGTTGGACGTCGGTACCGCGGCAACGGTCGTGAAGGGCATCGCGCATGGTTGCGAACTGTCCGGTTGTGCGCTGATCGGCGGCGAAACGGCTGAAATGCCGGGCATGTACCCGGACGGCGAGTACGATCTGGCCGGTTTCGCGGTCGGCGCGGTGGAAAAGAGCAAGATTATCGACGGCAGCACGATCGCCCCGGGCGACGTGGTGCTGGGTCTGGCTTCGAGTGGTATCCATTCGAACGGTTTTTCGCTGGTGCGCAAGATCATCGAGCGCGCGCAGCCCGATCTGAATGTGGATTTTGACGGCCGCTCGCTGGCCGACGCGTTGATGGCGCCTACGCATATCTACGTGAAGCCTTTGCTGGCCTTGATGCAGCAGATCGCTGTCAAGGGTATGGCGCACATCACCGGCGGCGGCCTGGTCGAGAATATTCCGCGTGTTCTGCGTGAAGGCCTGACGGCTGAGCTGGATCATCGCAGCTGGCCGCTGCCGCCGCTGTTCTCGTGGCTGCAGAAACACGGCGGCGTGGCGGATGCGGAAATGCATCGCGTGTTCAACTGCGGGATTGGCATGGCCGTGGTGGTGTCCGCTGCTGACGCCGATGCGGCAATCGGCCTGTTGTCGGCCGCCGGCGAGCAGGTCTGGAAGATCGGCGTGATCCGCGAAAGCGCGGCAGGCGAAGCTCAGACGTTGGTCGTCTAATCCGCGCCTGACTCAAGGCCGGTCGGCCCGCGCGGCGCACACAAAGAGCGCCGCGCGGGTAAAAAACCTCAGATCATCGCTTCAATCAAGCTCACGGCCTGCGCAGTCGCGCCGGGATCGCAGCAATCCACCACAACCCGCTCCGTCATGCTGCGCAGCCATGTGAGTTGCCGCTTGCACAATTGCCGGGTAGCAAAGACCCCCTTGTCCCGCATGGTCGAATAGTCGACCGTGCCGTCGAGATATTCCCAGGCCTGCCGGTATCCCACGCAGCGCATGGAGGGCATCTCGGGCGATAAATCTCCGCGCTCGCGCAATTTCACGACTTCGTCGATAAAGCCATGGGCCAGCATGGCGTCGAAGCGCTTCTCGATGCGCGCATGCAGCACGCTCCGCTCGGACGGCTCAAGCGCAATCGGCACGAAACGCCAGGCCAAAGCGGCGTCGTCCGTTCGGGCGGGCGCGGCCAGCAGAGCGGACATCGCTTGCCCCGTCAGCATGAAGACTTCGAGCGCGCGCTGAATTCGCTGCGAATCGTTTGGCGCGAGGCGTGCGGCTGTAATGGGATCGGCCGCCGCGAGCCGCGCGTGCAGCGCCGGCCAGCCGTCACGCGCGGCATCGGCATCGAGCGTCGCACGCACGTCGGCATCGGCGGCGGGCAAGTCGTTGAGTCCCTGCGTGAGCGCCTTGTAGTACAGCATGGTTCCGCCAACCAGCAAAGGCAGCCGCCCGCGCGCGCTGATCTCGCCGATCAGGCGCAACGCATCGCTGCGAAACTCCGCTGCCGAGTAGGAATCCGCCGGGTCGACGATATCGATCAGATGATGCGGCGCCACCGCGCGTTCTTCCGGTGTGGGCTTGGCGGTACCGATATCCATCTCGCGATACACCAGCGCCGAATCGACACTGATGATTTCGACCGGTCTGCGTGCGGCCAGCGCCAGCGCGGCAGCGGTTTTGCCGGACGCGGTCGGGCCGAGCAGGCAAGGAACCGGCGCGGGCGTGGGTGAAGTGCTTGAAGTCATGGGCAAGACGGCGCGCGCCGAATGAGCGTAGTCAGGCGCACCGTCATTGGCCGCGCATGAACAGTCGGTCGAGATCGGACAGTGTCAACTGATACCACGTGGGACGCCCGTGGTTGCATTGATCGGCGCGTTCGGTCGCCTCCATCTGACGCAACAGCGCGTTCATTTCATCGAGCGTCAAACGCCGGTTCGCGCGCACCGCGTGATGGCACGCGAGTGTGCCGAGCAGTTCGTGCTGACGCTCGGTCAACACGCGGGAGCCGCCGAACGCGTGCAGGTCGGAGAGTACCGCGCGTGCCAGCGCCTGCAGATCGGCGTCTTTCAGTAGCGCGGGCACTGCGCGGATCGCGAGCGTGGTCGGCGACAGCACGGCGAGATCGAAGCCGAGTGCGTCCAGCGTGTCGCGCTCTTCTTCGACCGTGCCGATTTCGATCGGATCGGCCTGCATCGTTTGCGGGATCAGCAGCGGCTGCACGGCAATCGTACGATCGGCCAGTGCGTTCTTGAACTGCTCATACAGGATGCGCTCGTGCGCGGCGTGCATGTCGACAATCACGAGTCCGTGCGCGTTTTGCGCAAGCACATAGATACCGTGAATCTGGCCGAGGGCGAAGCCGAGCGGTTGCTCATCCGAGGCATTGAAAGCAGGCGACGCGTACGGTCCCGAGGTGTTGTACGGGGACGGCGTTTCCGCAGCCGAATCGCGCGCTTCGAATAGTGTCGCGCCTTCCGCCGTGCCGGCGTTCGTGTCCCTGCGGCCGAACAGTGCGTCATAGAAGGCCAGTGGCTGCGCGACCGGCAACGTGCCCTGCGTCATGCGCGCCTGACGCATCCAGGTATTGCCGGGCTGCGAGGCGCCGAATCCGCCTCCCGCCGCACTACCAGGCGCGCCTGCCCCCGTGCCGAAGCCCACGCCGCTTCCCGCACCCGCACCGCCCAGCGGCGTAGCGCCGAACGAAGCCGGTCCGCCCGTCGCCGCTTCGAGATGCGCCGCATGCCCACCGGCGGTAGTTTCCGGCGACGCGCCCGCGTGCCGCGCCAACGCGCGCTGCACGGCATGGAACACGAACTGGTGAATCGAACGCGAATCGCGAAACCGCACTTCGATTTTCGACGGGTGAACGTTTACATCGACGGCTTCCGGCGGCAAATCGAGAAACAGCACGTATGACGGATAGCGATCGCCGTGCAGCACGTCTTCATAGGCGGCGCGCACAGCGTGCGTGAGCAGCTTGTCGCGCACGAAGCGGCCATTGACGAAGAAGTATTGCTGGTCCGCACGCCCGCGGCTCGCGGTCGGCAGCCCCGCGCAACCGTAGACCGCGAGCGGTCCGGCGGATTCGTCGAGCGGCAGATGCGCCGTCGCAAAGGTTTCGCCAAGAATCTTCGCGACCCGCGCGGGCGGCTCGCTGGCATTCCAGTGTTCGACCGCCTTGCCGTTATGCAGGACCGAAATCGCCACGTCCGGCCGTGCCAGCGCGGCGCGGCGAATCTGTTCGAGGCAATGGCCGAGTTCAGTCTGCTCGCTTTTCAGGAATTTGCGCCGTGCAGGCGTATTGAAATACAGCTCGCGGACTTCGATCGTGGTGCCTTGCGTGCCGGCGGCGGGGCTCAGCACGCCGGTTTGCGCGTCGACACGTACGGCGTGCGGCGCGTCGGCCGTGCGGCTGGTGATGCTCATTTGCGCGACGGACGCAATCGACGCCAGCGCTTCGCCGCGAAACCCCAGCGTGGCAACCGCTTCGAGTTCGGCGAGCGAGCGGATCTTGCTGGTTGCGTGACGCATCAGCGCGAGCGCGAGCTCGTTTTCGGGGATGCCGCAGCCGTCGTCGGTGATTGAGATGCGTTTGACGCCGCCCTCGTCGAGCAGGATGCGCAGCGTCTGCGCGCCGGCGTCGAGCGCGTTTTCCAGCAATTCCTTGACCACCGAGGCCGGCCGCTCGACCACTTCGCCAGCGGCAATCTGGCTGATCAGTTGATCGGGCAGGGGCTGGATCGCCCGCAACGGGCGTGGGGCGGGCGCGGCGGCGGAACCCGTGGCCGCATCGGCGGTGCCGGCAGGTGTTTCGGAGAATTCTGACATGGCGAAATTATAGCGATTCGGCGCGGGCAGGCCGGGTGCGGACCGAAGGCGCGGTTCGAGGTGCTCTTGGGCCGCTGCCACTGAACTGCCGCACGGTAGCGAAATCGGTCCCGCACGGCAGATTTTTAATCGCATCCGGGCACTTTCGGTATCATGACGCGGTCAGTTTCCGGCGGCGAACACGCGTTCGCCGCTCAGCATCCGCAAGGCCGCTCGAGCGGCCATTCCTGCCACGCTCACATTCGCTCAATAAAGGACGCTTTTTGGACACGCTGCTGCAGTTCGCCAATCTTGTTTTGCACATCGACAAGTTTCTGGGAGTCTTTATTCACGAGTACGGCGCCTGGGTCTATGCGGTGCTGTTTCTGATCGTATTCTGCGAAACCGGGCTGGTTGTTCTGCCGTTTCTTCCGGGCGATTCGCTGCTGTTCATCGGCGGCGCGTTTTGCGCGACCGGTGAAATGAACCTCGGGTTGCTGATCGTGCTGCTGCTGGTTGCCGCGATCGCCGGCAACACGGTGAACTATATGGTCGGACGGGCCATCGGGCCGCGGGTATTCAATTCACATATCCCGCTTCTCGAGCGCTTTCTCGACCGTGCCGCGCTGCAGAAGACGCATAACTTCTATGAAAAGCATGGCGGCAAAACTATCGTGCTGGCGCGCTTCATTCCGGTCGTGCGGACATTCGCCCCGTTCGTTGCCGGCGCATCGGAAATGACAGTTAGCCGGTTCCAGTTGTTCAACATTCTCGGGGCGCTTTTGTGGGTGCTCCTGCTCGTGTTGCTCGGCTACTTCTTCGGCAACATTCCGTTCATCCGGCAGTATCTGAACCTGATCGTGCTGGTGGGTATCGGCGCGGCCGTGGTGCCGGTTGTGATTGGCGCGGTATGGAAGATGACGCGCAAGAACACGTCGAAGGCGGGCACCCGCTGACTCTGCGGCTCGCACCGGGCAGAAGAACAAACGGCGTCGCGAAACTCGCGACGCCGTTTTTTTTTTGCAGGCCTCATCTCAGCGAACGTCAACCTCCATCCAGCGGCCTGAACCCCAATCGGGCTCAACTGACTATGCGCGGTGCAAGCGGTGTTTCCGGTGTCGGATAGCCCGCCTCCCTGAAGGTCTGGATGATCGCGCGGTTGGTGTCGAAGTAGACCTGCCAGTAATGGTCGGTGTGCGTGTAGGGCCGCACGCACAGCAACGGTCCTTCAGGCGTGAAGCTCAATACTTCGATATCCGGAGCAGGACTTTCGGCCACGTTCGGAATTTGTGTAACGGCCGCCTTGAGCCGGTTCATCGCATCCGTAGGATCGACGCCGTTCGCGATCTTCGCGGTCAGTTCGACGCGCCGCACCGGCAATGCGCTGTAGTTCGAGATGGTGTCCGAAAAGATCTTGTTGTTGCCGATGATCGTTGTCACATTGTCGGGCGTCACGATGGTCGTGCCGAACAGCCCAAGTTCCGAGACCGTGCCTGTGACGCCGCCCGCCATAACGAAATCGCCCACCTTGAACGGCCGCAGCACCTGCATGAAGATGCCTGCCGCGAAGTGGGCAAGCAAACCGCCCCACGCAGTGCCGATAGCGAGACCGAGGCCGGCGAGCAAGGCGGCGAACGAGGTCGTCTGAACGCCGAATACCTGCAGGATCGCGAGGATCAGCAGCAGGTTCAGCAGTGCGCCGAGAATCGAGCCGAGGTAGTGAGCGAGGGTTGGATCGACCCGGCCGTTTTTCGACAGCAGCTTGCGAAGCAAGCCGGTGATCAGGCCAATGACCCAGCGGCCAACGATCCACAACACGATCGCGCCGAGTACCTTGGTGCCGAGGTCGATGCCTCGGGTCATGATGAACACGCGTACGGTATCGAGATCCAAGATGTTCCTCGTTGGTTAAGTTGCCTTCGACTGATTGAACGGCGGGAGTGCAATACAGCGGCAAATGCCCGGTGACGGGCGCAAACGGTAACTCTCGGTCTTCGGAAGTTATAGGCGACGGCGCGCCCATACGCAAGGTCCGTTCCTGACGACGATGCGCATTGCGTGACGCACGAAAACAGTTCGTGCGGCGTTACATCGGCAGATGGGATTCGGAATACGCAGATGTGCGAATGACCAGCGTGTTGTTGTCTGTTTTGGCATGACGGGCGCGACGCGTTACATGCTGCCATGCCAGAGCGGCAATGGCTGCCACCACATAAGCGCTGCCGCGTTCGAAGAATGCACTCGACGAGCTGAACCTGCCGTAGCGGTTCTGCGCATCGGCGAACACGAGAAAGGTCAGTGCGGCGTCGAGCAGCAGCGCCGTTGAAGCCAGTGCGACAAAAACGTGCGGACCATTGAGTGTGGCGCCGGGTACGAGCCGGTTGCACAGAAGACACACGCTCAGCACGATGGCCAGCAAAACAAGGTTCGAAATAAGGCCGAACAGAAAATTGGTCATGTCGATGGAATGAAAGCGCGGAGCGCTGCGGTTTTGCCAGAGCGTCTGCTCACGCGGAATGGCACCGTGAGCGGAATCGGCGGCGATCATTGCATGTCTTCACGTCTCAATAAATATCAATGTTCGGAGTCCGTTGTATCTCAGTCGATATCGAATAGGCACGTTGTAGGAAGAGTCTCGGGGCTGTGTGCGGTGTGGCGGTCTGTGTTGTGAGAATGTTTCCCACGTGGGCGCTTCTGAAGCCTGAGCCTCGCCGAGTCGGACCGTTGCAGGTGCGCTCGATCTTGTGGATGTCGCGGCCGGCCGCCTCGACGGCTTCTTCGAACAGGGATCAAGCGCGTGGGATATGGCGGCCGGCAGCCTGCTGATCACGGAAGCCGGTGGGCTGGTTGACGACTATGCCGGCGGCGCCGACTTTCTGCGCGTCGGCGAAATTGTCGCGGGCAACCCGAAGCTATACGCGCAGATGGTGCCGCTGCTCGTCGGGTACAGCCGTACGAAACAGGGATTGCACTGAGGTTGCGTGCGGAGCGTGGGGCGTTGGCCTCGTTGACCTCACAAAGAAAAAGGGCTCAGCTTGCGCTGAGCCCTTTAAATCTTTGGTAGGCCGTACGGGATTCGAACCTGTGACCAACGGATTAAAAGCCAGATCAAGCGTACCTGATGATACTGGTAATTGCTTGATTATTCAATGGATTTCATTGCTGGTGATTGCTGGAAATTACTGATGCTGTCCGTTACATTCCGGCGAAATTCCGGCAGAGCCTCAGGGGCGACCTGGCGAATAAGATTTTGGGCGTGGGTGTAGTACCGGTCTATCGCCAGACGGTGTCTATGTAGAAATATGAAGTCCTCAATCGGGACGTTTGGATGAATGCCGATGGTTTCACGGTTCCATGGCTCAGGTAGTATCCCCCTGTCCCAGAGGATACCCCATTGCCAAGCATACATATTGACCAACTTGTCTTGATCGTGAAGGTTGGACAAGTCGATTGTGCCCAGCCTGTCGTAGGTTGGCCAGTCGAACTCATACCCGAGTTCCAAATAACTGGGATCGGCATCCCGGTAGTTCGCTTTCTCACGAGGTTCGTCCATTTTCAGATTGAGTGCGTGGTATAGATATTCAATACCATCCTCAACCTCCGTCAGCGGTTTAATGTTTTCTATGATGACTTTATGAGGCGGTCGGCGAAGCAGTTTGGCGACTCGATTTTCGAGACCCTGAATTGCCGCCGCTTGAGGTGCGCGTGTGTTTGCCCTTTCGAGGGGATACAGGGAGTACCGATGGCTGGTTCCGTGCTGTAATCCAAGTGCGTCATCCAACTTTGTGTAGCTGCTGATTCCAGAGACAT
The DNA here is from genome assembly GCF_059567945.1 of Paraburkholderia sp. BGA-UO-ETr-F12. Classification (NCBI taxonomy): domain Bacteria; kingdom Pseudomonadati; phylum Pseudomonadota; class Betaproteobacteria; order Burkholderiales; family Burkholderiaceae; genus Paraburkholderia; species Paraburkholderia sp. BGA-UO-ETr-F12. Next base: position 90,156 of record NZ_JCAQOZ010000065.1, read on the forward strand.
CACGTGCCTCACGGATCAGCGTTGCTGCAAAACGCCTGAGCGCTTGACGAAGAACTCGCCCGTTATTTTTTCCGACGTTTGCCATTGTAGGTTGCTTCTCAAAAACTGGCCGTGGAGGACATTCCAGAAAGATTCTAGATTATTTACGCGTACTGGACGCGACTGGTGATTTCGGAGGTGGAATGGAAACGGATTTTCGGGTGGTATTCGCCAAGATGGACCCTCAAGCGATTGTCGTGGCTGATGAACTGGCTGTTTTGCTGCAGCGATCTGCCGGAGCTGTCGCTGTACTTGCACATCGTGGTCGTTTGCCGCAGAAGGCATTTCCGCAGGAGCGGAAATTGTGCTGGTTTGTCGGCGACATTCGTGACTGGCTTGCAACGATCAGGGCTGAGCAGTCGAAACCTGTGAGTTCCTCTGTCATTGCCGCGCCTGCGGCTGGTGCGGTGAAAATGGAGCCCCGCCGTATTGGCCGCCCGCGTTTTCGTGACCAGTGAGCGAGGCGCGATCAAGAATATGAAGCAACGTCACAGCGTTGGGGAATCCACCGTTACCCGGAAAGAAATCCTCGGAAAAATTGGGCCACCGGTGGCCTTTTACAGCGGGTTGGTGCCACACCTCGGCAGTGTTAATGCGGTACTTCTTTTTTGCCAACTCTTGTATTGGTTTCCCCGCGCAACTGATCCTCGAGGTGTCTACAAGACAATGCACGACCTTCGAGCGGAAACTGGACTGTCCCGGTCTGAGCAGGAAACTGCACGGAGGGAGTTGCGGAAGCGTGGTGTACTCGTTGAAACGAATGCTCGACTCCAGCACCGGATTTACTACAGACTGGACCTTGATGCGTTGGACGAATTGTTGAGTGCCTCACTGATTTCTGATGACGTTGAGGAAACGGGGAGTTCATCTGACAAGGAAATGCAGTCGCATGCTGAAAAGTTGCATTCGGGAGCGCCGGATCTGGAATCCGGAACTGCTGGGGAATCGCATCAGCGAATCGGGGACGCTGGCACCCACGAGGCAGCGAAATTGGCATCCGCTATAGAAGCACAGACTACGGCACAGACAACAGCAGCATTGCCGGGGTACGTAGCCGTAGGTAACTCCGCCGCTGCTGCAGCTCCGATCAAGAAATCCACCGACCAAGCCAGCGTGTTGGGCAACCACCTGATCGAACTTGAGGCTAGGCGACTGAAAAACTTGATGATCGATTCGACGAGCGACCTGGCCATTGTGTCTTCGTGGGGCAGTAAGGGGGTGACGCTTCAGCAATTGAGCGCTGCACACAAATTGGCAGTGGCTGCGCGCGAACGAGACGAAGATACTCGTGTGACCTACGTCGCGTTTGTCAATCGGTTCATCCCTACCGGGCAGACTGCCGGTTCCGCGCAAGATTCAGCGTCCATTTCTGTGTCTTGGTTCGGAACTTGTGAGGGCGTCGACGCCCGCGGCGCTGAGTTGGGTATGCGGAAGAGGGAACCCGACGAGCCGTGGCAGTCGTACCGCGTACTTGTGGCAGCAGCGGCGCGAGATGGTGCAGCGATTGAAGCTATCCTGAAGGACGCGCGGCGTTTCAACTCGGAGAAACTTTACCAATTCGCGCGAAAGACGTTTAGTGAGGCAGATATCATTGTGGGTGACTAGCGGGTTGGCCCATTGCTTGTCGATCTCCGGCCCCATTCGAACGTCGCTTCGAAGGGGCAAAACGAAATCTTGAAAGTTTGAATTTTCAAGCGGGGCTTGAGTGCCCGATCACTCGACCCACGGATTAAGAGACTGGACTGGTTAATTTAAATTCTTTTTTAATCAAATACTTGCTTCGCTTGCCACCAATGCTTCCCAATCTCATCCAACCTTAAACATGGCGTGCCCGGACCCGGCATGTCACGATTCCGGCATAGTATAGGTTTGCAGTCAGCGTCGATGTATGCCTTTTGCATCGAGCGATCGCCCGAGACGATCGCCGCGCTCGGTCATCGGGCGCTACCCGACATAGCGTGCAAGCTGTATAGGTTAAAATGTCAGACGTTGCGCCGCCTTCGAGGCGGAGTTTCTGGCTTTCGGGCGGGGGAATTCATGCCGAACTCCCTTCCGTTGCGAAGCTGCTCGCAGGATTCGGTCCGCAGCCCGGTCGGCCCTACGTCGACACGCTCTGAGGCTCGAAATACGCCAACATGAAGGAGCCGCGGTTCTCTGCTACAGATGGCAAATGGCGTGCGGCCTTCGCATTCGATCCGGGGTGGAGTGCCCTAGTCCCAGGCAGGATGTCGAAGGACTTCGCGAGTTTCATCGGATCGCGGGCAAGGCCTAGGAAGATGTCGCGCCCCCTGAGCATCAGATAAGCCTCCGTCTCCAAGATCGAAAACCAGGCAGATATGTATCTCACGACACTCCGCAGCTACGTCGAAGCGATCGGTGGCAAACTCAAACTGACGGTGAAGCTGCCGCGCCGGCCGCCCGTGAGGATCGAAAATCTGGTCGACTTAGCGCAGTCAGTAGCGACGTTATCAGATCGGCGAATTGCTTCTCGGTGGAGGCTTGCTTGACGCCAGAGACAATTACTCGGCTGCTAGCGTCTATGAACGCCGGTCGCCTTCTGGTGGTGTGCGGCGCAGGGCTGTCGATGGCGCCGCCCAGCAGCCTGCCGTCGGCTTGGGCGGTCGCTGAAAAGTGCTTCGACAAATACCGTCTCGAGTCTGACCCGCAGTGTGACCTTGCTCTTCGGCATAATCTGGAGGCCCTTGCCGAGCACTTTGCAGGCCTCAACACCCTGCAATCGGTCTTCATCGAGCACCTCGTGCCTTGGCCAGCTTTTGTACGACCTTCGAACAAAGGGCATGCCGCGATAGCGGATTTTCTTATCACCCGCGCAGCCGTTGCCGGCATATCAAGCAACTACGATACTCTTATCGAGAGACGCGCATGGGACTATGGCGCGGACTTCCGCGGCTCGCTCGACGGAGATGAAGCCACCGCCGATACCGTCCGCCAAGCGCCCCTGCTGAAATTCCATGGCTGCTCCCATCGCGATCGGCCATCAACAGTCTGGGCGCCTTCACAGCTTAACGATCTGACCATATCGGCTCGCATTGCACGAAGCAAAGTGTGGATGGCTGCCAACCTTCGGCAGAAGGACCTGCTCGTCGTTGGCTTCTGGTCGGACTGGGAATATCTCAACGCCGTGCTCGGAGAAGCGCTAATCGACGTGCAGCCGATGTCCGTGACCGTGATCGACCTGTCGCCGATGAACGCGCTGCAGCAGAAGGCTCCGCAGCTCTGGGAGCTAGCGCACGCGCAAAACGTGACGTTCGAACATGTCCAAGAATCAGGAGCTGTGGCGCTCGACGAGCTTCGTCGCGCGTTCTCATCGAACTACCTTCGTCAGGTTCTGGACGCCGGACGGGCTGTCTTCGAGCACACCACCGGAGTCCAGTGCGACCCAGCTTGGCTAAGCGTCGACAACTTCGATAGTGAAACTCTTTACGGTCTGAGGCGCGATGCCGAAGGTGTTTCGGCGGCAGAGCCGGCCAAGCTCCTGCGGCCAGAAAATCCGGAAGCCCTCGGGTTCTTCCACTTGCTACTCCGTCAGGCTGGAGCAATTCAACGGGCCGACGGTTATGAACTGAACGGTCGGAGCATCCGCGTCCTCAATGGAGCACAATCCGTCCTCGGGACACTTCGCGGCAGGTTCGTCGAGCCACCTGCTGTGACGCAGACTGACATCGTTGTGGCAGTGGGCGCAACGGACCTTGGCGTACCGAACAACGTCGTGCGCGGCGGACGCGCCGGTGACGTCATTCGTCCCGACCCAGCGGGCGAATGGTTTGATCTCGCTGGGGCAAGAGCGGCGCTGGGCATCTAGTGGACATCCTCACACAAGCCGAAATCCTCCTTCGCGACGCCCACTACGAAACCTGGACGTGGACTGGCTCTGCCGGCCCGGTGACCTGTTTCGAAAGCGCGGCGCTGATGGGATTCGTTCACGTCTTCGACAACGCAGATAGGCTCCTCACCGCCTGGAAGGAAAACCAGCAGGTCGCACTCGCTCGGCACGCTGCTTCGTTGCGCGGCGCCGGGGCGAAGGCGTGGAACGTCTATTCGGTCTTTCTGACTCCGGATCACGATGCGCACCGAGGGCGCGAGATCGAGCGCATCGAAGAGGATTTCTCTTTGACCCGAAAGATCGCCAGGGCCTCCATCACCACAGCCGATGACGTTGAGAAGGCGCTTCTACCGCTGCTGTCCATACGCTCCAAGCCGCTGCTCGGTGCGTCCAACTTCGAAACGAGATTGCGCACCAGGCTGAAGGACATTCCTCCCGATGCCGTTACCGCGTTCCTGAACGAAACGACTCCGGCGGAGATCGCTCGCATTTTGGGAGCGATATCATGAGGCTCGATTTCATCGAAGTATGCGGCTTTCGTGGCTTCAGGGATCTCGTCCGAATCAACTTCGGACGGGGCTTCACCGTCATTACTGGCCGGAACGGCGTGGGGAAGAGCACACTGTGCGATGCGGTCGAGTTTGCGATCACGGGCTCCATCGACAAATACGCGGTTGAAAAGGCGGCTAAGGAAAGCCTCAGCGATTACCTCTGGTGGCGGGGTGAAGGTGTTTCCAAAGCTTATTACGTCACCGCCTCGTTCGTCGACGACAACGGGAAGCCGTTTACCATCACACGAACGCGGGAATCCGGCTCCGATCGCTCACCTGAGGATATTCGCGCCGCACTTTGCCGTGGACCTGCGCCAGACGACGCACTTCGGCAACTTACCCGGACGTCGATTATCCGCGACGAATGGATCGCCGCGCTTAGCCTGGATCTCACCGAAACGGAGCGGTTCGATCTCGTCCGCTCGGCGCTCGGCGCAATGGAGGGTTCGGAAGCCGCTAGCAGAGCCAAGGAGGTCGTGGCGGCGGCCGAGGCCGCTCACTCTAAAGACGAGGCTGCCTATGAGGCAGCCCGTTCGCGCTTGGCGGACAGGCTAACGCAGCAGTCTGAGACACAAGCTTCCCTTAGTCGATCCGGGGATGTTTCTGGGGCGCTCCAAGTGATCGCCGCCGCCGCGCCAGATGCGCCGCCCGATCTGACGGCGCGGCTAATTGCAGGGCGAAACGCACTCGTGAACGGACGGGCCCAACTGGGTCGAATGGGCGAAGCGCTTCAACTCGGTCGCGAGGTCGCGTCGGCGCAGGCGGCCTTCAACGCTCCGGAGGCAGTTGCGAACCGGGAGGCCGCATCAGCGACGAACGAAGCGGCGCAGCGCGAGCATCAGTCTGCGCAGCAAGCTGTCTCCGAAGCCGAACAGCGCCTCGTGCGCGAAGAAGAGATGGACGCGATCGCGGCGTCGTTAAGCCTTCTCGTCGAGCATGGTGAGCGCCTCGGGCTGCACGACGATCACTGCCCGCTATGCGCGGCGCACCGGACGTCGGACGAGTTTGCCGCCGGTTTGGCCGCTGCACGGCGACGGATAGCATCACTGGCTTCGGGCGTTCAGGCTGCTCGCGATGCTCTCGCCACCGCGAAAGACAATGCGCGGCAACCCAGCCTCGCGTTCCAAGCAGCAGCAGCTGCCGTTCAAATTCATGCGGACGAGCTGCGCCGGCTGCACGACCAAGAAACGGCGCATGTGGATTTCTACAATCAGTGGGGGCTCGATCACCGCTTCATCCATGATCCTGACGGGCTGGAGAAGGCGATTTCTTTCGAACGCGACCGGTTGATCAACCTTGAGCGTGCCCTCCTTGTGCTTGAAGCCTCACAAGCGGTGTCGCAGATGTCGTCGATCGAAAGCAACATATCGGCGCTGCGAGCTGAAATCGAGAAGCTGGCGCAGGCGGTCAGTCAGTCGCAAAATGCCGTCACCGCAGCCCGCGAAATCGAACGCTCTGTCAAGCGCGTGAGTGCGGAGATTATCGACGAGCGGCTCGCTCAGATCAGTCCTCTCCTCAACGAACTCTATGAACGACTGCGACCGCACACCGACTGGCGAACGATCGACTACAGCATCCGCGGAGACGTCCGACGCTTCCTCAGCCTCAAGGTGGGAGACGGCCTGAACCCGCAATTCGTCTTCAGCAGCGGCCAGCGCCGGGCAGCAGGTTTGGCCTTCCTTCTCTCGGTCCATCTTGCGCGTGCGTGGACACCATTCAGATCCCTTCTGCTCGACGATCCCGTTCAACACATCGATGATTTCAGGGCTCTCCACCTCGTCGAAGTGCTCGCCGCCCTCCGCTTGGACGGGCGCCAGATAATTTGCGCGGTCGAAGACCCCGCGCTGGCCGATCTGTTATGCCGGCGATTGGTGAGCACCTCGACGGAGGGAGGTCTGCGTCTCGACATCGACCTTGGACCTGTTGGCACCACAAGCGTAGTCATCGCCCAGGAAATTCATCCGATGCCTGTCGGCGTTCTTCGTGGTGTCGTCACCGCATGACGACCGAGAGCGCGCAAATCGAACTTCCGGCGCCGTGCGTTCGTCGGGCGCACGGCCCCTGGAGCGATCTGGCGCTGCACACAATCGGCTGGCGCGCGTTTCAGGATCTTTGTTCGCAGGTATGCGAGGTCATAATCGACCGTCCCGTGGAGATCTACCGCGAAGCCCAGGACGGTGGCCAAGACGCGGTCTTTCTCATCCCGTCGAGAACAGACGCACCGTCCATCGGCACGATCCAGTGCAAGCACACCTCCGATGCCATGAAGGCCCTGAAGCTCAGCGATCTCACCGCCGAGCTTGAGAATGTCGAGCAACTGGTCAAAGTCGGTCTGGCTGACACCTACGCGTTCATGACGAACATGAGCGTAGATGCGCCTGTCGCGGCGGCAATGCGTGCCAAGCTTCGGTCGCTCGGCGTGCGTAAGCCGCACATTCTTGGTCGCCAGTATATCGTCCGGGTCATCAAAACCAGCGCGCGTCTACGGGCTCTCGTTCCGCAGGTCTACGGCCTAGGGGACCTCACCTCAATCGTGGATGAGCGACTAAGCGAGCAGAGTCGGGCGCTGCTTGACAGCTGGACGCCAAAGCTTCGCACCTATGTGCCGACAAAAGCCCACCGCAACGCCGTCAAAGCCATTTCCAACCATGGCGTGGTGCTGTTGTTGGGCAATCCCTCAAGTGGCAAATCAGCGATCGGGGCGATCGTCTCAACAATCGCTTCGGAAAATCCGGACAGCACCGTTCTCGCTTTGACCAGCCCCCGGGACTTCGAGGCCGGATGGAATCCCAACGATCCCGGCCGCTTCTTTTGGATCGACGACGCTTTCGGCTCGAATGTCCTACGCGACGACTATGTGCAAGACTGGGCGTCGGCATTCTCCAAACTGCGCGCTGCCATCAAGCACGGCAACCGCTTTCTCCTGACCTCTCGTAAGCATATCTATGAGGCGGCGCGGCGTCGTCTCGGCCAGCGCAACCTTGCCCAATTTGCCGATGGCAGCGCCGTTGTTGACGTCGGTGAGCTGACGTTCGAAGAAAAGGCCCAGATTCTCTATAACCATGTGCATTTTGGCAAACAGAGCCAGAGCTGGCGATCAAGCGTCAAGCCACACCTGAACGCCGTCGCCGCCGTTCGCGACTTTCTCCCTGGGATTGCCGAACGTCTTGGTGATCCGAATTTTACCAAGGGGCTCGCGCCCCGCGAAAGCTCGCTCGTGCGTTTCATGGAGGAGCCAACAGAGCATCTGATTGATACGGTCAACGCCTTGGATGACCAGCTTCAAGCTGCGCTCGTCTTGGTTTACGTCCATCAAGCTGGCTTCGATCCTAGCAACCATGACGTATTGGCTGCCCAGGCGGTTGCAGAGCTGACGGGGTACACCATCACGAAGATCCAAGATTGTTTCGCGGAGCTGAATGGCTCGTTCCTGAAGCAATCCGGATCAAAATGGACCTTCGCCCATCCGACGATCTCCGACGCCCTGACGGAGATCCTGCGCCAGAAGCCGCATATGATGGCGGCGCTTATACGGGGCGCAACAATCGACACCATTCTCAACAGTTTTACGTGCGAGGGCTCGCCTCTCATTCGAGACGCGCTTGTCATCCCAACGACGCTCGACGACGCTCTGGTCGCCCGGCTCGGCCACACCCCAGATGAATGGCACCGTAATTGGATGCTATTCCACTTCCTGTCTTATCGGGCGAGCGGGGCCGTATTCGCTAAAGCGGTCCAGCAATTTCCAAATTTACTTCGACGGTCCTGCTGGGGAACCGACCTTGCCGGCAACGATCCCCAGATGGCGGCTTACGCTCGGGCCCATCACCTCGGCGTCTTGCCGGACGATCTGCGCTCGGATGCGGCCGACACCCTTGAATCCGCCGTCCTCAAGAATCTAGATGCTTCGTTCTTCGACGAACCCGAGATGCTAGCGCTCTTAACGCCGCTGAGACTGGTCGGCATGGGGTTGGCATTGCGAACAACCGTACTGCCTTCACTCGAAGAGCGGATCGACAAGATCGTCGCCGACGCTGACTTGGACGAGGAGCCTGACAGCCACTTCAAGAAGCTTCTTGCCGTGCTCGATCGCATTGAAGCAATCGGTGTCGACGCGGACGCCACAGCCCTGATCGACGACGCGCGCAGTCAGGTGAAGCGGTCAGTCGAGGGACTGGAAGAGCGCAAGCGCGAGCAGGAAGAAGGCTCGGAGGACGAAGCGGATTGGACGCACATCTTGACGCAAAAGAAGGAGGAAGCTCCGTCTCCTACCCCCGTCGCCACGAAGCGCTCAGTGTTCGACGATGTCGACAAATAGTTGTGGAGATATCAAGCAATTGCGCTCCAACCAATCTGTCCCACCTTGACCAAGAGCGCGGACGCAAAGCGTCCCCTCCGAGGCGCCGCCGCTCAAGCGGGCTTCGACTATCAGTTCTCAAGTCAAAACAGGAGGGCAATTTGCCCTCCTGCGTCCTTCATTAACACGGCAACCCGTTGTTCTCATCTTCCGGCGGAAGATGAGAGGTTGGCTTATGGCTCGGCAGGGTGCCGATCGTGGTGGTCGTAAATTCACCGGTTTTTATGCATCGCCAGGTCCAGCTTGACGGAGTGTCCAACTCGGGCACCCTACGCCAACTACCTGATCGGTACGGGCGAAACTGCCACCGTTCGCCGTGCCCGGTGTGAAATACCACCAGGCGGCCGACTTCGCCAACCAGCGCTGCACTGTTCTCCAGCCGGATAACGCGAATTTCTTCACCGAAATCGAAGACTGCCTCGTCGCGGACGATACAAAGCAGTTCAACATCAAGAAAAAAATCGCACGCGATATGCTTTGCGGATTGGGGGACGTTTTCCATTTTTCATTCTCCTGTTTATGCCGGGCCATGATGGGATTGGTGTTGGTCCAGACAAGAGCGATATGGCGAACGCGAACTGATAAACCGAATCGGTCGGCTACGCGTACCTGTTACCCTGGCGATCGATGAATATCCCCATAACAGGCGCGCGTATAGTGATTTTCTAAATTACTGTTAGTATGCCTATGCGATCTGTGGAAGGGTCGGCAGTCCACACACTCTCATGAATGTGCCGGGGCCGCCAACCCCAGACACGTTCGCGCACTTCAGTTCCAGTCGACCGCCAATCAACTGGAATTGACCGCTGAAGCGTGGTGCCTATAGTTGGGCTCGCCATGCTACGCAGGGCGCTGGGGGCTGCAACGCCTCCTTCGACCCAATCCAGTTTTGGGAGTGGAAGTCGGGCGACACGGAAACGGGCCTCCAGGCGACTGGAGTAACCCTGCCATGCGCGAACGGGTGGAAATCCCGACAACGGGCGGCTCGAAAGGGTCGGACGGTGTCCCGGGCGGTGGGCTGCTGAGGCGTCAGGAATGGCGCAGGGGTGTGAGGGGAAACCTGGATCACCCGGTACTCGCCGGCGCAAGCTGACGAGATCGCTGGATAGCTCAAGCCGTACGTTGCATCCGCAGAGGATGCATCCGGGTAAGTCGTGACAAGCCGCTGGCTGGTTCGCCGGGAGGTGAATCAGTTAGTCAGGGCGTGATGAAGCGTTGACGAAGTAGGGGAGGTGCTTGGAACCTCGACCCCCTGAAACCCGCCGCAAGGCGGGGTAGGCCCCCAGGGCTAATCGTTGATAGCAGAGCGCGGCGGCGTGTCATGTCGACGTACATGGCTAACGTGGGAATCACCAACGGCCGATTGAACCCGGGTGGCACCGGGCAAGGTACGGGTGAGGGAGACTGGCTGATTAGCAGCGATGCGAGGGCAGACCTGACGGTTGTCCAGGCGGAGCGAAAGGCCGGAGCGGTATCTTGAAGTGTGCGAGCGTGTTCTGAACCATGTCGGGGCCTGGCAGCCCTGCACATTTTCACGGAGAAACGACGAAGTAAAAGCATCAGACCAACGGCCGTAGGGCCAAAAGTCGTCACATGATGTGGCGCACAACCGCTGCCGGGGTAGTTCGACCCGGCAGTTTCCTTTTGCGCGGCGGGTGCATTTGTGCGTCGACATGTGCCCGGTCGTAGCTGCGCTCCAGGTACCTATATCTCCCGCGCCGCTGCCAGCAACCGGCTCCGCGCCCGCTTTGACGCCTGTCCGTAGAGCAGGATCAATTCGGCAAGGTCATCGTCCTCGGTAAAGAAATAGGCAGTCGGGACTGAAAGCTCGGTAGCCAGCCGGCAGGCAAAAGGGTAATCCACCTTGTGGATGCCCAGCTCGTAACGGTTGATACGGGTGCTGGCGACGAAAGGGTCGAGGCCCGCGGCAATACCCAGCGATTTTTGAGACAGGCCGGCACGAAGGCGCGCTTCCTTCAGCCGCCCCCCGAAGACGGTATTCCCTGTTGCGGACATTGCGTAACCCTGTATTTTCAGAGCTACGAATGTCGTAGTTAATCGAAATTCCGGATACTACGAAGATCGTAGTGGTGTTAGCCGCCAGGAGGGCGATAGTCCCGCGTCAGGTCGAGAATATAGCGAGGAGAAGTCCGGTTTGTGCAGATCTACGACGGCGTTTACCCGTTTCGCCCCTCGCCGCGTGCTCTCTTCGCCTTCTCCGCTTCAGGCTGTTTCGAAGCCATCCAGAATGCGCCGATTACGATCGGGATGCCGACGGCAATAATATAAAGGGTCAGTGCCATGACTCGTATCACACCCGAGAAGTCGGTATCGGGCGCGGTCCGCGCCCGGTGATTCCCGGTCAGCGCCGATCCTGGGCGCCTTTGTGGGAGCGGGCACTGGCCGGTTCGTTCGGGTCCTGACCGCTTCGACGGTGGCCTACCTCCCGACGAACCGCGTCAATTGCCCCGGTGAGTGGCAGGAAGAATAGCCTTGGGGCCTCTCTGGCCGCCTTGATGAATTCGCGCATGACAGCATTCATTGCGGATGCTCCTTTGATACTTGCGAGACCTGCCGGTGACAGTCAGTCCATATGGTTCCACGACTGATGTGGATCGTCGTAGAAGATGTTTCCAGAAAACCATGAATAGCCGGGATCAGTGTGCCAGTCGGCTCCCGAGCCAGGACGTCCAGACCAATCCCGTGCGTCATCATCGTGAAGGTTTTGGAAATCGAAGTCGTCGTGACGCAGGGCATGGGAAGAAACTTCAATTCCCCGATCGAATGGATCGTCGCCGTCAAATCGCAGCGCTCTTCCCGACGACGCGCTACGAAACAGCGGGGCGAGGAAAGGAAACATGGGGGCAATCAGTGTGACGACGATCGGAGCGAACGCGGTCTGCACAACGATGTCGGCGACAAACAGGTTGATGCGGAAATGGGCCCAGACAATATCCAGCAGATCCTTGATCTGGATGAGCGCCGTCAGCGCAAGCAGGCCGACCGGTGCGCGCATCCAGAACGGCGCCCCGGTGAAACGACGGTAGGACAGGATCAGCGGTTTCATTTCAGCCCCTTGCATTGCATTTCCGTGTTGTTCTACTGGATATTCATCTTCCATGGACATCGTCCAGCCGAGACGACCCTCCCGGAGGGCATCTCGTCGTAAGTTGACACACTACGAATATCGTAGCAATCTCTCGACCTGATGACTACGAATATCGTAGCTATGCGGTGAAAATGCAAACTGGAAAAACAAGTACTGGACCTAGGGGCCTGAGAAATTGAACAGCCAGAATCAAGATACCTCGCCGTGACGCACGGCCTACGCGCCTGACCGGAATCGCTGCGTCAGGTTTCTGCGTGCCCATCTGTTTTCATCCGTGCCGCGGACGGGATGCTGCTGATCGCCGCTGCGCGTCACTTTTTCCAATTCGGGGATTCACCATGAAGAAGATTCTGGCTGCCGTATCGATTGCGGCTTCGGCTGTACTGGCTGGTTGCGCCGTGAGCGCGGGCAATGAGGCGCTAAAGGACCAGAGCCAGACTTCGGTCGGCCGCTCGATCGCCGAGGGCAAATCGACCAAGGCCGATGTGCAGGCGACATTTGGTTCGGCGAACAAGGTGTCATTTACCGATACCGGCCTGGAAATCTGGAGCTACGGATTCGACCATGCCACGTCTCAGGCCATCAATTATGTGCCTGTCCTGAATCTTCTGGCGCACGGCGCGAACGTCGAGAAGAAGACGCTGACGGTGCTGTTCGACGAAGAGGGCATCGTGAAGAAATACACGTTCGCCGAAAGCAGCAACGTGGTGCGTGGCGGCATCGCCCAGTAAGGCTTCCGGCTGTCCGGGAGGACGGCCTCACATCCAGTCATCCGGCAGGGCGATATCGATATGAAGAAACTGTTTCTGGTCTGCGCGCTGATCACCTCGATCTGCGGTTGCGCAGTCAATACGGCCCCCCTGACGCGGGGCCAGGTCGCCGCGAAAGTTGCGGTCAAGGTGGGCTATACCGGTTGTAACGGCTGCAACATGGTCCGGACATACGTCGCACCGCGCCTGTACAGGCAGCAGTTCATCAACGACCCGGATTTCCATGGCTGGCTGGATCTGAACATGCAACTGGTCTCCACGAACTACAACACCGCTGGCCGCGTCCACGCGTACCGGATTATCGCCGGGGTGATCGCAAACGGCGGCTTTAAGGATGCCTGGATGACGCACGTTCCGGGCGACTCGCAAGACCGCTGCCCCAGTGATGCCGAACTCGTACACGGCTATCACGGATTCCATACGGGTAACGGCATCGAATTCTGGCTCGTGAAGGACGACGGTACCTACGTGCCGCTGGGCCATGTGGCCGAAAGCAATGGCGAGACGATCGAGGATCTGGAATGTTTCAGCAATGTCGGCAGCGGAGCGTCGTGGGCCCAGATGATCGCCCTGCCGGCAAAGGTGGTCGAGGACGCCTCGCATCAGAACCGCGGTATCCGGATTTTTGCTGGTCGTGCATTGACGAGGTACGAGTCGACGAGCGACGGGTACAACCCGGTCGCGGTCGCGCATACGGTTCGCAAAGGGTCGATGATTGAGTTCGGTCCAGATTATCTTGGCGGCTTTGCGGACGGCCTGACGCGACTGGGCGCCGAAACGCCTGCTGCGCAATGACGCGTGAGCCCCAAAAATGACCAATATCCAGCCGGATGAAAAGCTTCTCTCTGAAGCAAAAAGCCTGGGCGTCGATGTATCGCAAGTGGCAGAGGCCGGACTTGCCAGGGCCGTGGCCGCCGCGCGTGCCGAGCGATGGCTGAAGGAAAACGCGGAAGCCATCGAGAGCTCCAACGCTTATGTCGAGCAACACGGGTTGCCGTTCGAAAAGTACCGGATGTTCTGACGGAACGGTTCTGCGCCCTGGCTTTCTCCCCGTGGCATTGCCACGGGGAACCGCTTCGGTTAATCAGTCGGATCGATGAAGCCCCAGTCGATCGCCAGTTGCTCAAAGCGCTTCACGCCGTGGGCAAAGTATTGAGCGACGTTATGCGAGCAGGCTCGCGTATCCATTTGCAGGACGCGCAGGACATCGTCGAGGCATTCCCGGTCTAGCATGCGCAGATCGGTGAGCGGGAACGGGAAACGTTTCTGATCATAGAGGCAGAGCAGGAACTCGGCCGCGACATAGCTAGAACCGCCATCTTCATGCGCGATGGCAAAGAGCCGGCGTAGGGCAGGCAGTCCGGCATCGATCAGATCCTGGTTGGGGTTGCCGTGCAGGACCTTGTTGAGAAAGGCGGGGAAAGGATCATGTGTCGACATAGGATGACTCGATCGGGTTGTTATGACCTATGGCTATGTCGAACGCCGGCGTATAAACAATCTCTCACAACGGTGGTCGGGGACGGCGCCTGTTCCGGTTTGGTCGGGAAAGGCAATCCGGAAAGCCTCCCGTCGCTCGGCTTGCGTGCGGCCATTGACGACCGGCTGGTTCGGCAGAAACCGCACGTAGGCGAGGAAAAAGCGTTCCGACAGTTGGGGCCCACTGGCCGGCCTCAGCCGTTTCCAGTCGCGCCGAAGCTCGGCGACAAGCTTGCCGACCTGCCGGCGCACGAGACGAAAACCAGGCTCAGCGTAGAGCCGGTCGAGCAGGATTTCGGCGTCGGCATCCCGCAAGACGCCATCGATTTCAATCTGGCGCCGCCGATCCGGGGGCAACGAAGCGATCCGGTGAATTCGCACGACATATTGGTTGTAGCTGCGGTGAGTCAGCCGCCATGACCAGGTCTTACCGTCGTGGACAAGCTCGTGCCGTTGATCTGGCGATTGCAGCCGCGAGCGCGGATCGCGCAGATCCCGAAGCTGCTCGCGGTGGGTCACGAGGCCTAGGCCCGCGCTGGTCAGCAACACCCAGTCAACAGACAACTGGCCGTTCTCGCCCCGGCTGGTCAGTCGTACGCCGTGAAGGCAACTGCTGGCCTCACCGGCCAACCGGCGTTTGTGCTTTGTCTGGCGACTGAGGTCGGTCCCGTACGCATCGGCGAATTTTCTTGCTAGCCGATCGAAACCCGAGAGTTCGGTCCGTCCTGCAACGTAGAAGACATGCTGATGGACGGCGGCTTGCTGGAGACGCTGCATGAAACGGATCTTGTCGGGATGGAGCATGATGCTACGCCGAGGATGATTTGCATGATTATAAATTAGGACAACTTATAAGGTCATATTTTAACTTGTTTTTACAATTACCAGTACGTGTTATGGACGATATGCGATACCGCGTGAATCGAAGCTTCGCTGCGCGAATGTGCAATGCGATGTGCGCACTGCGATATGTGCAGTGCGCAGTGCACATACTCCGGGTGGGACGTCGCCCGATCTCAGGTCAACGGGGACGGCATAAAGAGACAGCACGTGAGTCACGCGGGTTTGCGGTCGTAAAAATGGGTCGCCGCAGGCGACATGATTAATAGAGGTTCCGATTTTTTGAATTGCTGCGCGAAAAAACGGCAGAAAACATGCTCAGATTTGTGCCTTTTTTAGGTTGGAGGATTCTCGAAAATTCAATTCCAGAGCCATGCGGACTGGCGATCTTCGAGCGGGCCGAGGCCCTCGGCTGAGCATGCGAAAGTCGCGTCATGGATGTCAGCGCGAGTGCAAACCACTGACACCCGCCACGTCGAAAGATTGAGTAGTGGCCGTTCGGTGACGGACTTCCCTGCTCGGCCATGAAGTGCCATTCGACAGTCTGCCGTCAGTGGCCGCTTTCATGAAGCGGCTACACGTCCCGAACGGCGTCAACGCAGCCACCGAAGTACACTTCAACGTTCGCTTAAAAATACTCTCAAGCAGACACAGGCTAGCAGCCAATATGATTTTTCTTGCCTTCCTATCTGTCGTTTCCTATCGTTAAGAATCAAATGGTGACTAACATGACAGAACACGAAGGATGGCTCTCGCTGGAAGAGACCGCGACCTACTTGGGAATGGGTAAGACCGCTCTGTATGCGATGGCGCGCGAGGGCCGCATCCCGGCACGGAAGATCGGCAAGAAATGGATCTTTGAGAAAATCGGGCTCGACCAGTGGGTGCGCACCGCTCGGCCCCTGCAGTCGTTCTTCCTTGACGCTGATTTCACAATCGACGGAAACGACCACCTCCGCGACCCGCAACGCGAGGGCTATTTGCGCACTTATGAGTTCTTCCGGGCCGGAAAGAATAAGGCAATCCTCCAAATTCCGGTTGGATGCGGCAAGACCGGCCTAGCGTCTCTGCTGCCGTTTGGACTCTCCGCAGGCAGGGTCATTGTTATCGCGCCCAATCTCACCATCAAGGACGGCCTTTACGAAGCGATGGACATTACCAACCGCCAGAAGTGCTTTTGGCGGAAAGCAGGCGTGCTGAGCGCTGACCAGATGTTGTCTGGGCCGTTGGCGTGTACGCTTGATAGCGGCAACATTTCGATCGCGACAAAGTCCCACATCGTCATCACGAATGTCCATCAACTCGCAACCAACGTCGATAAGTGGTTGACTCAATTTCCCGATGATTTTTTCGACATGATCATCGTGGACGAGGCGCACCACAGCGCGGCGGCTAGTTGGCAGAAAGTCATTGAGCGCTTTCCAAACGCAAAGGTCATCCTGCTCACGGCGACCCCATTTAGAAGCGATCGCCAGGAACTCGATGGCGAATTGGTGTTTCGGTATCCATTCCGAAATGCTACTCTGAAAGGCTATATCAAACGCCTAAAGGCGAGCTACGTCGCTCCCTCGACCATTGAACTCGGATTTTCGGATGCCGGCGGCCGAACGTACACCCTGGAAGAAGTGCTGAAGCTCAAGGAGGAGGAATGGTTCAGCCGCGGCGTGGCGCTCGCCAGGCTTTGCAACAAACACATCGTCGATAGCAGCCTGCAGAAGCTTGAGGAGCTTCGGCAAAGCGGGACGCAGCACCAACTGATCGCAGTCGCATGCTCCATCAACCACGCGCGAGAAATCCGTTCGCTATATCAAGAGCGCGGCTTTAACGCTGACGTTATCCATAGCAAGCAGACGGAGGATGAGCAGACCGCCATTCTCGCGGCCCTACGTAACGGGTCGCTCGATTGCATCATCCAGGTGCAGATGCTGGGCGAGGGATTCGATCATCCCAAGTTGAGCGTCGCAGCGATTTTCCGCCCGTTCCGGTCGTTGGCTCCATACATCCAATTTGTCGGGCGAATCATGCGGGTCGTTGTGCAGAACGATCCGAGTCATCCCGACAATGTCGGCCATATAGTCACCCATCTGGGGATGAATCTGGACGAACGCCTGAAGGAATTCAAGCAGTTCGAGAATGATGACCAAGCGTTTTGGGACAAGGTCATTGGGGGCGACGAACCAGAAGTGCCCCAAGGGGTGCTCGACGGTACCGCGCGCCTCCGTGCTGGCGATCAGGTCGTGGTCCACGGAGAAATTGTCGATTCTTTGTGGGAGGAAGATTTCACGTCAGTCGAGGACACGCAGATCGTGGCCGACCTTCGCGAACGTTTGAAGCTCCTCGGCCTCGACGACAGCAAAGCTGAGGAAATGGTCCGGCTCGCGCAGCAATCTCCCTTACGCAAGAATTCACCCACCGAGCCCTTCATGGTCCAGCCGCAGCGGGAATGGGAAGAGGCCAGGAAACGGATGCAGGAGCAGGCCAAGCGCCTTGCGAATGTATTGCTGAACCACCTTGAGCTCAAGCAGACCGGCAACGAAATGGTCTACAAATACAAATCCCTGAAGCTCACTGGGAGGAACAACTACATCTGCGCGCTGATGATGGTGAACAAGGAAATGGAGAAGCGCTTAGGCAAAGAGAGGCAACAGGCCACAACGGAAGAATTCCGGTCCGTCCTCGATAATTTAGACGATCTGCTGCAAGTGCTTGTAAGGCGTGTTCGCAAAGCAAAGGCGGAATATGACAAAAACAACTCCTAAAGGGCCTACACCTTCCCTAATTGGAGGAGCCAACGGGCGCCCCAAACGTGTCCTCGTCAAACGCCTGAGCGAATGCTATCGGTGCCACGATGACCTCGTCGCGGGAACGACCTGTATCGAAATTCCAAAGCTTGGTCAGGCCTATTCGACCGATCGGCGTGTGTGCGACGCGTGTTTCCAGCTCATTTTGCGCAAGACAGACGACGATCTCGCCGAAATTAGGAGTCTTTAAGCTACCGGCGCCTTGGCGCCGTTTCATCGTTACCGATGTCGATCTGATTGGCTTGCGGCCGCATCTCCGAGGACGATTTCGATTGCTTGATCGCATAGCGGCTATTTTCTGCGGTGTGTGAAGGGCCGCTCCGGGTCGCGTTTTGCCTTTGGCATTGCAGCCGGCCTGAGACGAACGTCGCGCTCGGTCGTCGGGCGCTAGCCGGCCAGAACCGGTCAGTTAACTGCGCTGCCCAGATCGTCAGCAATCGAGGCAGCGATAAGCCTGGAGGTAACTCGCGTGGGACCGAAACGATGAGAGAGCACTGGCAGCTACCGGTGGCGGCTTCGGCATTGTTGCTGAGCCCAGAATTTGTATTTCTTCAGCGCCGCGAATGCGTGTTGAGGCTGTTGATCGAAGCTGACGACGGGACCCCCATGGCAATTTCAATTCAGTTCAGCGGGGTGGAGTCGTGCAAATGCACATTTTTGACGTCCTGCACGGCGGAAATGTTCAAGCTCGCATACGGCAAGCTAATCTCTATTGAAAGTCCATGGCTAACCGAGGTCCGAGGCACGGGAAGGAAAGATCAAGCGACTATCGATGCATTACAGCACTTTATGATCACCTTCGATGACGGGCCCTGCTATGAGATCATTTGCCGTTCTTGGACTGTCAATGACTGATCGGTTTCGCACCAGAGGCAATCGTCGTGCTCAACCGTGAGACGTAGTGCGGCCAGGAAGAGATACTCGAATATCCAGCCTACATAGGCGACAATCGATCACCGTTTCGCGAACAATGAGGCTTTCCTGTTGACGAGAAAGACACGGCATGCCGGATGAGACACCTGAGCGCAACGCCCGACTCTGGAAGCGGACGCTGTTGGCCAATTCTGGCGAGGGCATGAGACCTGCCAATCTTCGTAACGTAACGCGGGAAGACGTACCTGCGCTAGGCGCGCTTCTTTTTGGCGCGTTTCTCGGAACAATCGATGATACTGGTCAGGCTATGACCCAATACGAATCAAAGGCAACCGCGATTGTCGCTGGTCGGTACGGGGAATGAATTCCGGCGGCATCTTGGGCGATTGAAGAAACTGACGGTCTTCGATCCGCATGCCTCGTTTGCAACTACAAACCGTATGGTTGTCCAGTAATTGCCGTGGTGGCGACCACACCTTCGCACAAACGAACGGGTGACGGTGGAAGGTTGGTGGACGCAGCACTGTTGTCGCTCGGGGCGCTCGGTTATCTGGAATGCTGCGCGATGATTACTGTTGGGAACGACGCATCAGAGCAGCTATTTAAAAGTCGCGGCTTCTTGCCTGAAACTGCAGCCCGAACCGGCACAGCCTGAACTGTGTGTCCGCCTAAGCGCCGCCCACAAGGAGACAGTGGACCTCGTGACGTAGATCGATAACAATCTGTCTGCGTCTACTGATCAGGGAGCATCGAACGTGTTGATCGTCTTCGGCGGACTACCCGGCACCGGGAAGACAACAGTAGCGCAAACACTGGCACGCAAGCTCGCTGCCGTTTATCTACGGATAGATACCTTCGAGCAGGCAATCAAGTCGTGCAACAGCGGCGGAACGGAAATCGAGGCTGCTGGGTATGTGACCGCATATGCGGTTGCCGGCGATAACTTACGGCTTGGGTCGACTGTCGTCGCGGACTCTGTCAATTCGCTGCAAATTACGCGTAGCGCCTGGAGAAATGTCGCGTTCGAGGCAGGTGCACAGATTTTCGAGATCGAGTTGGTTTGTTCTGATGCTGCGCTGCACCGGCACAGGGTCGAGGGGCGAAAGGCCGATATCCCGGATTTTCAGTTGCCAACATGGCAGAGCGTGCTTGAACGTCAATACGACTCATGGGAATCCGCGCACCTCGTCCTCGACACCGCAAAGTTTTCGGTTGAGCAAGCCGTCGAAGGAATCATGCAAGGACTGCCGTTGGTCCCTCTAGGGAATCGAATGGTCCCTCCAGGGAATCGAATCGTTTAGCGCAAAGCACGCTGAACATGCAGATTGCATGAGACGGCGTTCGGCCAGTTCTGGTTATTCGATCGACCGAGCTGGACCGTCGACAATTGGAAACGGACTTCGCTCGGGTACACTCAGATCCCTGCCACACGCACCGCTATAGCATGGACAGCCAGCTTTGGGTCATATGCGGGCTTACATTCGTGATACACGTGATCGCGACATTCGCCTATGCAGTGCGGATCGCTGGCGTTCGCACGCGCCGGATCGCCTTGTCGTTTTCCCTTTTCGGGATCATTGCGCTGGTTTCCCGGACTGCCAATTCCTTTCAGAGGCCTTTCATCGCTAAACGGGTCGAACTGGATATCTCGCATCACATGGGTAGCGGGTTGCTCGCGGACTTTCGACTGTTCCTAGCGACCGCCACCGTGGCAACCATTGCCGGCTCCTTCCTGATTCCCACGTTCCAACGTTACTTCAGCCGCGCTGTCGATCACTTTCAGGCAAACCGTTCGATTCCTCGTCTTCTGCTGCACGCCTTCAGTCGTGCCGGCGTCAACTACGTTCGCATAGGCGCACGCCTCCCTTCGCGCCACAACGTTACGCAACTGGCAGCCAGCACCGGCGTCTCCTGGCAAGTCATCGCGCTGAACGTTGTCGCCATGGCAATCTGGACAGTCGGCGTGTTCGCATCACTGTATGCGGGCTATCTGAAGCCCGATCTGAGAGTGACGTGCGCAAATCTTTCGTCGGTCATCAACGGCTTCGCGACCGTGGTGTTGGCTATCGTCATCGACCCGCAGGTTTCAGTGATGACCGACGATGTCATTGAAGGCCGGATATCGGAAAACAGCTTCCGGCGGGCGATTACGACGCTCGCGGGGGCGCGCGTTCTTGGTACGCTCTGTGCACAGGCCGTGCTCCTTCCGGCGGCCTTCGTCATCGTCCGCGTCGCAGAACTCATTTAGCGCGGTGATCGACATGTGCGATTCCGCCTGGACCGATCTGGACCGTCTTGTCGACGAGGCAATGAAGTACTGGGGCGTCCCCGGCCTCGCCGTAGGGGTCGTTCACGGCGATGACGTGATACTCCTCAAAGGCTACGGCACGCGCGAGTTGGGAGCAAATGCGCCAGTGACGTGCGACACCCAGTTCATGATCTGCTCACTGACCAAATCCATCACGGCTGCCGGACTAGCGATTCTGGTCGACGAGCAACGCTTGGGTTGGGAGACGAAGGTACGCGACATACTGCCGGAATTCCAGTTACGTGACGCGAACGCAACCGAAGATATCACGGTGTCCGATCTGCTAACACATCGTAGCGGACTTCCTGCACACGACCGAATATGGTCGCCTCCCGGTCGGCGGTCGCGGCAGCAAATGGTTGACGCCTTGCGTTATCTCGAACCTAGCCGCCCCCTCCGCGAATCGTTTCAATATTCAAACTTGAGTTACGTGGTCGCGGGTATGCTCACTGAACGGTTAAGTGGCCAGACTTGGGAGCAATACACCACGCAGCGGCTGCTGTTGCCCTTGGGATTCACCAGTTTTGGATTTTCCAAGGCGGATCTGGAATCGGCTGCGGATCGTGCCTTTCCGCATCAGTGGGAAAGGGGCGGTGTTTATCAGGCAAAGCTCTGGCCGATGCAAGCGACGCCCGCCGGCGGAATCAATGCGTCCGCAGCAGATATGGCGCGTTGGGTGCGGTTTCTGCTCTCGCGGGGTCGGGTCGACGGCGGGCAACTAGTTTCACAGGCGGCGATAGACGCCATGATGACGCCGCACGTAAAGGCTGGAGGCTCGGAATTTCCAGAGATCGGGGAGATCCGCTATGGGTATGGATTGACGTGTGAGCATTACCGTGGCGAGGTGACGGTCTCGCACACCGGGTCGCAGCCCGGTTGGGGCGCGCTGATGACCATGATGCCCGCTCATCGTATCGGTGTAGTCGTGATGACCAACCGGGACCCCAGCCCGGTTCGAGAATTGATCGCCTATGCAGTCTTTGACCGACTGCGCTCGCTCGCGCCACTTGCCTGGCTCGAAGTATTTCGCACCAGACGACAAGAAGCTCTCGACAAGGAAGAGGCGGAAGAACGCGCCCGCGCGCTGGCGCATCGGTCGGATTCACCACTCGACGAACCGCCGGAAGATCTCATTGGCGAGTTTGAGCATCCGGGATATGGCCGCATTTCGATCGCCCGGGGTGCGTCCGCGATGCACTGGAGTTGGCGTGGACTTAGGGGGGTGTTAGTGAGCCGCGCTCGGAACTCGTTCCAGCTGAAAGAGGACGGGGAAGCTCGTTATCCGAGCGGAATCGTGATCTCGTTTGTTAAAAATGCGGAAGGGCGAATCGATGCGGTTAGATCTCCGCTCGAACCCGCTGTGTCAGACATCATCTTCCAGCGTCGCGCGGCCGGAAGGATGCAATGACTGGACGTTCTATACGCAGGGCGTCTGTGGATGACGTTGCGCTGCTCGTCGGCATACGAAACGAATCCGTTGCATACAAGGTTGCCCTCGGAGACTTTGCCTGGGGCAAAGTCGGATGGACAGCGGCCGTCGCGCGTCAACGTATCGAGTCGGACGAGTGGTACGTGATCGAGCTGGACGGGACGCCTGCCGGAATGCTGTCGCTGTCATGGGAAGATCAAAAATACTGGGGACCACAGGACCCCGACGCCGGGTACGTGCACGGCATCTCGGTACGGGATGGTTTCCATGGCGTCGGCCTTGGCAGCTTCTCCATTGACTGGTGCGCGAATCAGGTGCGTGCGAACCACCGCAACCGTCTAAGACTGGATTGCGACGTGAAAAATGCGAAGCTCTGCACCTATTACGAATCGCTGGGTTTTGCGCGTGTGGCAACCAAGGCCGTCCATGCCGACTACGTCGCATCACTTTACGAACGATTTGTGCCTTGAATCCGTTGCGAATGATGTCCGCACATTGAGCCGAATGACCGCTTTAGGCATTGGTGACCGTCGCTTACGGGTCGGTTTGGCGCATTCACTGACGGGACGGCGGCGGCCAAGAGCCAGCCTTCGTCAGCAGGCGGTGCCCGGCCAGGAGCAGCCGATCAGCATCGTGCTCGAAAGCGGCCGTTGGGCTAACGGTCAAATCGCAACGTAACTATCCTGCGAGAGCTTGTTAAATTTTAGTTGCCTTGCTAACCATATTGCGATTTAATGAGCCCATGTTCGATCATTGCCTCTACTTCAATTCTTCGGCACTCGCGCGCCTCGCTGAGCGTGAATGGGCAGCTGTGTACGCGCCATTCGGGCTGACGCCGGCACAGGGATTTGTGCTGCGCGTAGTGCTTGCATCTCCCGGGTGCCTGAGTAGTCAGGTTGCGGACACATTAGGCATTGCTCGTCCCACCGCCACCCGACTTATCGACAATCTTTCTGAAAAACGATTGGTCGAACGCCGCCAGGCTGAATCTGATGGTAGGGAATGGTGCGTCTACCCAACCCGTGCAGGAAGGGCGCTCGACCAGCCAATTAACGATGCTAGTGCGGCGATCGCGAGAGCCCTGCGTGCGAAAGTTGGGCCGGAACTGTTCGAATCGGCTGTCTCCAGCATGCACGGCATCAGGAAGGCGCTTTCTTGAGGCCCGGTTTCTTGTCTCAAATGATTGTCTTGCTAATTAAATCGGAAGGCCAATGAGAAACGTATCGACACAAAGAACGACCGCCCCGCGAAGTTTGCAGCGACAATCGTGGAGATCGGGGGCTGGAGTGCGATGGACCGCGGGCATCGCCATTGCGGTAGCGGCGATTGCATTGTTCCTCACGGCTGTCGCCTATGCGCCGGCAAGCATCCGCGCAAACAATAACCTTTGTCTTCAGCAAGTCGCGAACGATGAACACGCGAGTCTCGAAGCCTTTTTTCAGAATCCCGCCCAACAAGACGCTTTTGTACAAGCCGTTACTGTCTGTTCGCGCTGAAAAAACAAAGTCCTCCAGCAAACATCATTGGTGAGCGTCCGCTTCGTCGTTTCTCCAAGGACGGCTTTGGGTCGAGGGCGGTCAATCGCGGCATTCCCGTAGGGCATGACAACCTGCGGGATGCCGATTGGACGTATTGGCTACCCAAGCTTTGAGAGCAAGTCGGCAGGATTCAGGTGCGTGTACCGTTTCAGCATCTGCATGGACCGGTGGCCCGTGACGCTGGCGACCTCAAGTGGGTGGAGTCCTTTCTCGAAAAGCCTGCTCGCTGCTTCATGGCGCAGATCATGCCAGCGGAGGTTGGGGAAACCATTCTCGCTTTTGACGATGCGCTTCCAGACTAGCTGGACGGCGTTACACGATGTACCGAAAACCGGGCCGCTCAGCTTGTCCGGATCGACATTCACCGGGCCTAACCGGCACAGTTCTGGATCGATGAATCTGTCGCGTTGCCAGAGGGCGGCGAGGGCGCGGAGAACATCTGCGGCGCGGCGTGTCAGCGGGAGACGAGCTGGGACTCCCTTGTTGTCAGCACCGCGTGCTTCGGGCGGAAACTCGATCATGCGGTCCTGGATCTTGACCCACTCCCAACGCACGTTAAACAGCGTACCTTGGCGCAGGCTTGTTTCGACCGCCAGTTCGAACGCAGGAGCTGCCCACGGGTTGTTGCTTGCAGCAAGGCGCGTACGTAGCGCATCGAACTCACCAGGCTGAAGGCGGCGATCTCTGGCCCGACTACCAGAGGGCTTGCGAATGTTTTTCAAGGGATTCATGAGCGTCTCGAATCCCCACTCCTTGCGCGCGATCTCAAACAGGTGGCTGATGACCTGGAGTTCTAGGCGGATTGTATTTTCGGCCCGGCCAGCTGCTCGGCGGGCATCTCGGTATTTCGCAAAATCGACGCCACGCAAAGCCGCCAGTGGTCGCCAGGCCAGGTCATTTTTCTTCCAACGCGCAATGCGAGTCAGTTCTTGGCTCGGGTAGCGTTTGGTCGGCACTATCTCGCGGGCGTATCTGTCGAGTGCTTCGCCCAATGTGGTGCGCTCGGCCTCAGAGCGATCAACAAAGATGTTGAGAGAAATTTCGGCCTCGACGCGCTGAGCCCAATCGCGAGCCTGCTGCTTGGTGTCAAACGTTCGGTAGATCGGTTTGTGCCCGCGCTTGCGGACTTCGGCACGCCAGTAGGCGCCGCGTTGACTGATGTATGCCATCCAGATTCCCATGCGAAAGGTTGAGTTCGCTTGGTCTGGATTGTCCAGTTCCGGCAAATTTCCGGCAAAGGCCAGTTTTTGACGCCGAAGCACGTACGACAGACGAAAAAAAAGCACCGCGATAAATCGCAAGTGCTTGATTTTCCTTCCCTTGCGGGAAGAGGTGTCTTTGGTAGGCCGTACGGGATTCGAACCTGTGACCAACGGATTAAAAGTCCGCTGCTCTACCAGCTGAGCTAACGACCCAAAAGAGAAGCGAGATTATAGCGATAGCTCCCGTGGGCTGTCAACCCATGGTGGCTAGTTTGGATATCCGCACTTCAGATAGTGAAAAGCCCGAGGTATCGCTACCCCGGGCTTTCCGGCGAGAGGCGCGCGTGGCCTTGATTTGGAGACTGCGCAGCCACTGCGCGTTACATCAACTGCACTAACCCTGCGCGACGCGACTACTTGATCTGCGACAGCTTGCTCTGAGCCGACTGCGCGACGTCCGAGCCGCTGTACTGCGCGACGATCTGCTCAAGCGTCTTTTTGGCCGCAGCCTTCTGACCTTGCTCGAGCTGATTGTTCGCAATCGCGAGCAGCGCTTCCGGCGCGCGCGGATGTTGCGGATAGTTCTTCACCACACCTTGCCAGGTTGCCGTCGAGCCCTTGTAGTCGCGCAGTGCATACAGCGCGTTGCCGAGCCAGTACTGCGCGGTCGGCTGGTAGGGGCTGTTCGGATACTTGGAGATGAAGCTGCGGAACGACGCCGCCGCATTCTTGAAGTCGCCGTTGCGGAACTGCTGTGAAGCCGCATTGAACGAATCGGTTTCGCCCGGCTGCACCTCGCCCTGGACGCCGTCCACCGTCTGTTGCTGCGGCTCGAATTTCTTCAGCCGCGTGTCCAGATCGGTGTAGTAGTCCTTCTGCTGTTTTTGCAGCGTGGCGAGCTGGTTGCCCATATCCTCGTTCTGCCCACGCAACGTCGCGACCTGCTGATTCAGCTGATCGAGACGGTTGGACTGATCGAGAATCGTGCGCTGTGCGGCCGACAGCTGGCTCGACAGGCTATCGGTCTTCGAACGCAGATCGAGAATGGCCTGACGGGCCTGATCGTCGTCGAAGATACCCGCATGCGCGGGCACAGCCGCGAAGGCCGTGCCCGCGACGCAGGCCGCTGCGGCAAACCGCAGCCAGGAGAAACGATGCGTCATTCGGCTCATCACCCGTTACTTACTGTTGGTACACGAGGTCGGCGCGGCGGTTTTGTGCCCACGACGATTCGTCATGACCGGTCGCTTGCGGCTTTTCCTTGCCGAGGCTCACGGCTTCCATTTGCGAGTCTGCTACGCCCATCAGCGACAGCGAACGGCGCACAGCTTCAGCACGCTTCTGGCCGAGTGCCAGGTTGTACTCGCTGGTGCCGCGTTCGTCGGTGTTGCCCTGGATCAGGACGTGACGTTGCGGATGGCTCTTCAGGTATTGCGCGTGTTGTTGCAGCAGCGATTGGTAGTCGTCCTTGACCGAGTAGCTGTCGAAGTCGAAGTAGATGCTGCGCTTGGCGAGCGGGCTGTTCGGATCGTTCAGCGGGTCGACGTTGACCTGAGCGACATCGGTCGGATTCGGTTGCGTCGAAACTGCACCACCCTTGTTAGCGTTTTCGTCGAGCTTGACGCCCGAGTGACATGCGGCCAGCGCACCGACCATCAATACGGCAAATGCGAAACGAAGTTTAGACATCATTTTGTTACTCTCCTTGTGTTATTGCATCAACGTTACTGCATAAACGGGCCCCAGGATGGCTCGCGTACGCTGCCACCCTGAACGGACAGGACCTGCCGAGTGCGACCGTCGGTCGATACTGCGGCCAACACGCCACGGCCGTTCACCTGTGTGGCGTAAAGAATGTACTGACCGTTCGCCGCGAAGCTCGGCGATTCGTCATGTGTAGTGTCCGTCAGGCCCGTGGCCGTATTGCCTTGCAGGTCCTGGAGATAAAGCTTGAACCCGCCGCCGACGCGCGAGATATAGGCGAGCTGTTTGCCGTCCGGGCTCACGCGCGGGCTGGTGTTGTAGCTGCCCGTGAACGTTACCCGTTGTGCGGCGCCGGCGCTCTCGCCTTGAGCCGACATCTTGTAGATCTGCGGCTGGCCGCCACGGTCGCTGGTGAAGTAGATCCACTGGCCGTCGGGAGAGAAGCACGGTTCAGTGTCGATCGAGCTGCCTTGCGTCAGGCGCCGCAGGCCGCTGCCGTCCGCATTGACGGCGAAAATCTGCGTGTTGCCCGTGCGCGAGAGCGCAACAGCCAGCGTGCGGCCATCCGGCGACCACGCCGGCGCACTGTTGTTACCCTTCTGGTCCGATACGATCACGCGACGGCCCGTAGGCAGATCGTGGATGTAGACAATGGGCTTTTTCTTTTCGAACGAAACGTAAGCGACCTTGGTGCCGTCAGGCGACCATGCGGGCGAGATGATCGGCTCGGGGCTCGACAACGCGATGTGCGCGTCCTGGCCGTCCGAATCGGAAATCTGCAACTGATAACGCCCGCCGGTCTTGATGACATACGACAGACGCGTGGCGAACACGCCGCGGCTGCCCATCAGCTTCGCGTAGATATAGTCCGCGACTTTGTGCGCGCTCATGCGCAAGCCGCTTTCCGGGCTCACCAGCACGAGGCCGCCAAGGCTTTCGCCCTTCACGGTGTCGTACAGTTTGAAACGCACTTCATACTGGCCATTCGGCAAACGGTTCACGCTGCCCGCGACGAACGCATTGGCGCCCTTGGCTTTCCAGCTGCCGAGGTCGACGGAATCGGATTCCGCAACCGGCGTGCTGCCCGCGTCGATATTCGTGAATTTTCCGCTGCGTTGCAGATCCTGACGCACGATCGTACTGACCTGCTGCGGCGAGTTCGCTTCATTGGCGAAATTCGCCGTTGCGATCGGAAACTGGGTGGACCCGACGCCCGTCACAAGGACGTTGAGCTGGGCATTGGCGGCGCCGCCGACGGCGATCAGGCACGACGCTACAAGTGTCCGCAGGCCTAGCTTGGTCATCAAACTCATGCTGAATGGTTTCCCCAAAAACGGTTTTACTAACAATTCGCGACAGCAGAGAGACCTGAAAACAACTAATTCGTTCCCAGGCGCGCCACGCCCGTCGGGGCGTGGGCTCTGCTGTCAACTGACTGTCAAGTTGCTGCTATCAACCTGCCGGGCGCAACGTAATCTTGAAGCTGGTCGGCGTTTTCCCGTCGATATCCTGAGGCATCGGATTGGAACGCTGGACCGCCCGAAGCGCCGCGTCGTCCCATGCCGCGTTGCCGCTGCTGCGCGAGATCTGCGCGTCCAGCAACGTGCCTGTCGGCGAGCAGCGTACGGAGATGACGGTCTCCAGACCTTCCGTTTCGCCACCCCACGAGATGTTCGGACGCACCACGCGGCGCACCTTATCCGCATAACCCGGCGAAGTCGCGGTGCCACCCGAGCCGCTACCCGTGCCGCTCTTCGCCAGCCCGTTGCCGGTCGTGCCTTCGCCGCCCGCCAAACCTTGCATCTGCGCGAGCCGCGCGCGACGTTCAGCGTCCAGCTTCTTCGCTTGCGCTGCGGCATCGGCTTGCGCCTTGGCCTTCGCCGCTTTCTGCGCGTCAGCCTTCTTCTGCGCCTCCGCTTCGGCCTGCTTCTGCTGCTCGGCCAGCTGCTGCTGTTTTTGCTGTTCGGCCAATTGCTGCTGCTTCAGTTTTTCGGCCTGCTGTTGCTGTTGTTGCAACTGTTTCTGTTTGGCTGCCGCTGCTTTTTGCGCGGCGAGCTGCGCGGCCTGCTCGGCCGCCAGTTGCTGCTGGCGCTTTGCCTCGGCTTCCTGCTGGGCTTGCAGCTTCTGCAGGCGCTGCTGTTCGGCCAGTTGCGCCTGACGGGCCGCTTCCTGCTGCTGGCGTTTCTTTTCCTGCAGCGCGATGTCGGCCTGTTCGTCCGGCAGTGGCGGGGCTGGGGCTACCGGCGCGGGCGGCGGAGGAGGCTGGCGAGGGATGGCCGTGTCGGGCACCTCGGTCCACAACTCGGCTTCCGCGCCGGCCGGCGTGCTGTTTTGCCAATGAATGCCGTGGTACAGGAAGAATCCGAGCAGCGCATGCATCACCAGCGCGAACGCAAAGGCTCGCCCGGTGCCGCGTTCACGCGGTGGCTGGAGCGGGTATTCGGAATTCTTGCGGATCATTGCGATTTGACGAGCAATCCAACGCGCTTGACGCCCTGAGCCTTCAGATCGGACATCACATTCATCACGACTTCGTACTTCACGGTCTTGTCGGCGGCGATCACGACCGGCTGGTCGGGGTGCGATTGCGCGCGATCGGCGATGAAGCCGTGCAAATCAGCCTTCGTCATGTCTTCCTGTTGCTGCGCGCCGGCGTCGTCCTTGTATTTGACGCTCATATTGCCGTCCGCGCGAATATTCACGATCACGGGCGGCGTTTGCTGCTGGGGCGCGGCGCCGCCGACGGTCGGCAGATTGACGATCGACGGGGCGACGAGCGGCGCGGTCACCATGAAGATCACGAGCAACACGAGCATCACGTCGATGTACGGCACAACGTTGATGTCGGCCATGGCGCGGCGCTGACGCGAGCCGCGCATGCTTGAGGAAGAGCCTGCCATCGTGGACTCCTTACTGTGCCTGACGCTGCAGGATGTTCGAGAACTCTTCGATGAAGGTCTCGAAGCGGATCGCCAGACGGTCGATGTCGTGCGCGTAGCGGTTGTAGGCGACCACGGCCGGAATCGCGGCGAACAGGCCGATCGCGGTGGCAGTCAGCGCTTCGGCGATGCCAGGCGCCACGTTCGCAAGCGTAGCCTGCTGCACGTTGGCGAGGCCGCGGAACGCATTCATGATCCCCCACACCGTACCGAACAGACCGATATACGGGCTGACCGAGCCAACCGACGCGAGAAACGCCAGATTTGCCTCGAGCACGTCCATTTCGCGTTGGAAAGCGGCGCGCATGGCGCGGCGCGCGCCGTCGAGAATCGCTCCCGAATCGTTCAGGCGCTTTTCCTTGCCCTTCAGGAATTCTCGCATGCCGGATTCGAAAATCCGTTCCAGCGCGCCGATCGTGTGGCGGTTGTTCGCTGCGCTCTGGTAGAGCGCCTGCAGGTCGCCGCCCGACCAGAAGTCGCGTTCGAAGCGTTCAGTTTGCGCGCGGGCCCGGCGGATCGCAAACCACTTGCGGAAGATGAAAGTCCACGACAGCAGCGACAGCAGAAGCAGCAGGGCCATGACGGCCTGTGCCAGAAGGCTCGCATTAAGTACGAGAGAAACGATCGACAGATCTTGTGTAGTGTTCATAAAGGTTCGTTTTAACGTCCCGGAAGGGGGCGTCCGGCTGCAAGGTCACTCGAAGCTTGCCGTGAGCAAAACGGAAGCATCGGCGATATTGCAAGCCGAACCATGCTTTGTGTTGCTTGATCGATATGAGTTCACTGGCCCCGTAACAACGGGGCTCAGTCGTTGTCCGTTGACATACCGCCACCGTTCACGCTCGGCCCGCGCCGCAAAGCAGCAAGAACCGGTGCAGGAATCGCAGCCGGCCGCAGCGCCATACGCTCGACGCAGCCGACCCGGATCGCGCCGCTCGCCAGCAGCGTATCGTCGCGCCACGCTTCCTGCGCAAAGTCGACGGAGGCGCGGCCGAGACGCTCGATTCGGCTTACCACCTTGACGACATCGTCAAGCCGGGCCGGCGCCCGATAGTCGATTGCAGTACTGCGGACGATGAAGATCGTGTTCGCTTCGTCGGCAAGCCGGTTCTGGTCGACGCCGCACGCGCGCAGCCATTCGGTGCGCGCCCGCTCAAAAAATTTCAGGTAGTTCGCGTAAAACACGATGCCGCCGGCGTCGGTATCTTCGTAGTACACGCGGATTGGCCACGTGAAGCCGATTTCCGTGCCGGGCTGGCTGGTCGACATATTCATGCGGCGCATTTTACCGGAACGCACACTCCGAGGTCTGTATCAAGATGTGCGCCCCGCCTGGCGGGCCTGAGCGGGGATTTCAGCCGCGCTGCACCGACAAGGCGGAGAACGATTGGGCCACCGGCATCAGCTCGATCGTGTTGACGTTGACGTGTGCAGGCCGGGTGGCGACCCAGTAGATCGAGTCGGCGATGTCTTCGGGCGTCAGCGGTTGTACGTTTTCGTACATTTTGGCCGCTTTTTCGTCGTTTCCACGAAAACGCACGTTCGAAAACTCGGTGCCGCCGCACAGGCCCGGTTCGATGTTGGTCACGCGCAATGCCGTGCCGGCCAGATCGGCTCGCAGATTCAGGCTGAACTGATGCACG
Source organism: Paraburkholderia sp. BGA-UO-ETr-F12 (assembly GCF_059567945.1). Taxonomy (NCBI): domain Bacteria; kingdom Pseudomonadati; phylum Pseudomonadota; class Betaproteobacteria; order Burkholderiales; family Burkholderiaceae; genus Paraburkholderia; species Paraburkholderia sp. BGA-UO-ETr-F12. The sequence goes on from NZ_JCAQOZ010000065.1 coordinate 121,582, forward strand.
AACGCCTTGGTGGCGCCATAAACGTTGCCGCCCGCGTACGGCCAGCTTCCCGCCGCCGAACCCAGATTGAAAATGTGGCCACGGTTGCGCTCCACCATGCCGGGCAGAAGCGCGTGCGTGACCTGCACGAGGCCCGTGCAGTTGGTCTCGATCATGGTGCTCCATTCGTCGAGGCTCGCCTTTTGCGCCGGCTCGATGCCGAGTGCGAGGCCGGCGTTATTGACGAGCACGTCGAGCGCCGCGAACTCCGCGGGCAGGGAGGCCGGCACCGCCTCGACGGCGGCGCGATCGCGCACGTCGAGCTCGTACGGCAGAAGGGCGTCGCCGAGTTCGTCGGCGAGTGCCTGCAGGCGGTCTTTGCGGCGCGCGGTGGCGACGACACGGTGGCCGCCCTTGACGAAAGCTCGGGCGATGGCGGCGCCGAATCCCGCGGACGCTCCGGTGACGAATACGATCATTGCAGTTTCCTGGCTGGTAGAGGAGAAAGGCCCCAAGCCTACTTCCAATGCGGCGCTGCGGCAAGGATGAACCAGCCGTACAAACGGCTGGGGGAGGCACGCAGAGCGGGTTTCGGGCCCGCTTTGAGCGGCCGTTGGCGCACGGCTTGCGGCGGCGCCACAACCGGCCTGGCGGGCACCCGCCGGGGCGGCGGGAAGCCGGTTGCCTATTCGATCCTCTTCCAATAAACTAACGCGCTCATCCCTGCGTGACTGGCGATAGAACCGGTTCAAACAATCGGATTCAAGGTGGAACAACCCACCGTGAAGCGCGGGGTGCCGTTTTGCCGTTCGCCTGGGCAGCTGTGATCCGCGCGCATTTATCTGCGCTGGCGGTGGCTGTCCTGCCTCGCGTGTGCGGCGAATCTCCATCCGCCACGTCAGGGCTGGCCGAGCCGCCAGCAGCGCTGCGTACCCTCTACGCAAGATTCGGCGCACGATCCGGTCAACCTGAACACACTCAACGGAATCCGTATGTTTGATAGAGCCCAAAGCACCATCGCCAACGTCGATCCTGAACTCTGGAGCGTCATCCAGCAGGAAAACCGCCGTCAGGAAGAGCACATCGAACTGATCGCGTCGGAAAACTACACGAGCCCGGCCGTGATGGCTGCGCAGGGCTCGCAACTCACCAACAAGTACGCCGAAGGGTACCCGGGCAAGCGCTATTACGGCGGCTGCGAATACGTCGACATCGCCGAGCAGCTGGCGATCGACCGCGTCAAGCAACTGTTCGGCGCCGAAGCCGCCAACGTGCAGCCCAACTCCGGCTCGCAGGCGAACCAGGGCGTGTTCTTCGCCATGCTCAAGCCGGGCGACACGATCATGGGCATGAGCCTCGCGCACGGCGGTCACCTGACGCACGGTTCGCCGGTCAACATGTCGGGCAAGTGGTTCAACGTGGTGAGCTACGGCCTGAACGAAGCTGAAGACATCGACTACGAAGCCGCCGAGAAGCTGGCTCAGGAACATAAGCCGAAGCTGATCGTGGCGGGCGCCTCCGCATTCGCGCTGCGTATCGATTTCGAACGCCTGTCGAAGATCGCCAAGTCGGTTGGCGCGTATTTCATGGTCGACATGGCGCACTATGCCGGCCTGATCGCCGCGGGCGTCTACCCGAACCCGGTGCCGCACGCTGATTTCGTCACCACCACCACGCACAAGAGCCTGCGCGGCCCGCGCGGCGGTGTGATCCTGATGAAGGCCGAGTTCGAAAAGCAGATCAACTCGGCAATTTTCCCGGGCATTCAAGGTGGTCCGCTGATGCACGTGATCGCCGGCAAGGCCGTCGCGTTCAAGGAAGCACTGTCGCCTGAGTTCAAGGCCTATCAGCAACAAGTCGTTGAGAACGCGCGCGTGCTGGCTGAAACGCTGGTCAAACGTGGTCTGCGGATCGTCTCGGGGCGCACCGAAAGCCACGTGATGCTGGTCGATCTGCGCGCGAAGAAGATCACCGGCAAGGCAGCGGAAGCTGCGCTCGGCGCGGCGCACATCACCGTCAACAAGAACGCGATTCCGAACGACCCGGAAAAGCCGTTCGTCACGAGCGGCGTGCGTCTCGGTTCGCCCGCCATGACCACGCGCGGCTTCGGCGTCAAGGAAGCGGAGCAGGTGGGTAACCTGATCGCCGACGTGCTGGACAACCCGGAAGACGCAGCCACGATCGAACGCGTGCGTGCACAAGTCGCTGAGCTGACCCAGCGCTTCCCGGTCTACCGTTAAGACGCCATGCATTGCCCCTTCTGCCGTCACGCCGATACGCAAGTTGTGGATTCGCGCGTATCCGAAGACGGCGCGACGATTCGCCGGCGCCGCCGCTGCCCGGCCTGCGACAAACGTTTCACGACGTATGAGCGGGTCGAGCTGGCGTTGCCGTCGGTCGTCAAGAAGGATGGCAGCCGCACGGAATTCGATCGACGCAAGATCGTAGCGAGCATGCAACTGGCGCTGCGCAAGCGCCCGGTCGCGGCGGACGCGATCGACGCGGCAGTCGCACGCATCGAATATCAACTGCTCGGCAGCGGCGAGCGCGAAGTGCGCAGCGAGCGCCTCGGCGAGCTCGTGATGAACGAGTTGCGTGCGCTCGACACCATTGCTTACGTGCGTTTCGCTTCTGTCTACCGGCGCTTCGAAGACGTCTCCGAATTCGAGGACGTGATCGAGGAATTTCGCCGCGCCTCTTCTCCTCCCAAGCCTTCTCGCAAGCGCTGATTGCTGCCGTACCTGAAGCCGCGCTCCAGACTCTGTTTTCCGCAGCGTAGGTTCACGCATCTGCATCTCCACTCCCGTTATGGTCCGTTACGCGTGCATTTTTGCGCGGGTTAGCGCCTGAGTGCCACCTGGCCATTCGGCCGATTGTTGAGCCGTTTGCGAATCGCTAGATTGGCTGCATTCTTTGCAACGGTCAGGGATGCAGATGAAATGGAATGCAGTTTGTTGGCGGCAGCATCGCGGCTTTACGCTTGTGGAAACACTGGCTGTGGTCACGCTGCTATCGATAATCGCCGTGATGGCGACGCCGTCGTTCGTTGCGTGGCATGTGCGCGACCAGGTCGACGCCCGCGCAAAAGTGCTTGCCGCAACACTCGCTTATGCGCGCAGCGAGGCATTGCGTCGCGGTGCTCGCGTCACGGTGTGCCGAATCGATGCGGCGCGGCATTGCCTTGCCGCAGGGCAAGCTTGCGGCAATGGCGTCACCGACTGGTCGTGCGGCTGGGCTGTATTGGCCGAGCGGGGCGGTTCGCTTTCGCTGCTGCGCGCCCAGCCATCGCTCGCAGCGGTCAGCATCACCGGGACGCAGACCAGTCTCAAGTTTACGCCGCCGGCGGGGCAGCTGATCGGTGCCTTCCGCAGCTTCGATATCGCGCCGCGGGTGCAGTCAAAAGCGACGCGGGGTGACCAGTGGCGGCGCTGCATCCGCATCGCGGCAGGCGGGCGGCCGCGCATTGTCGCAGGCACCTGTGGAGCGGCATCATGAGCCGATATCCGTCGAACTCACGGGCGCACAACGGCCCGGTAAGCCGCTCAACGAGGCATCGAGGCAGTTCGCTGATTGAAGTGATGCTGGCCGTTGCGCTGCTGGCAGTGACGACGCTCGGGCTGATCGCCGGTCAATTGTGGATTGCGCGCGAAGCCCGTGCGATGGCAATGCGCGAGCACGCGGCATGGATTGCCGATGCCGTCGCCGAGGCGATGCGCGAGCCTGCGGCAGGCGATTCTGCGATCAGGCAATGGAGTGCGCTTGCTGCGGCCTTGTTGCCGCACGGCGAGGCGTCGGTGCGGGAAAGTGGCGGTGTGTCTGCCGCACGCGTCACCTGGGCTGCCCTGCGCAATCTGCCGCGTGCCGACGATGTCATCGACAAACCCGAGTCGTGCGGCGGTGCGGATGTTCCCGCCGGCTCCTCATGCGTTGCGCTGGCGTTCGCGAAATGACGCGGCGTATCGATAGCGCGCGTGGTCATACGCTCGTCGAGTTCGTGATCGCAATCGCACTGGGATTGGTGGTGACCGCCGGTGCAGTCTCGCTTTATACAACGCAGCGTAACGTGTTCGAGCGCGAGAGCGATGCGATGCGGATCCGCGAAGCTGGCCTGACCGCGCTTACGCTGCTGGGACAGCAAGTTCAAATGGCCGGCTTCGTGCCTGCGGACGTCGTGAGGTTCAACAGTCCGCCAGCGTTGTTCGGATGTTCGGGAGGACGCCCGACCGGCACGGACGGCAGCGTTGCCTGCGAGGCATTGCCTGGCCGCTCGGACGGCATTCTGGTTCGTTATGTCGGAGACACCGTGTCGACATGGCCGTCGGCGACCGGCCAATCGACCGACTGTCTGGGTCAGGCTGTAGCGAACAACGATGCGGCACTCGGTGGCCAGGGTGTGTTAGTGGTCAATCGATACTTCGCCAGGGTCAGCGGGTCGACGGGTGAGCCGGAACTTTACTGTGAAGGCAATGGCAAGGCGGGGTCCGCGCAACCGTTGGTCGAAGGCGTCGAACGTGTGCGTTTCAAGTACTGGCTGCGCGGCGGGCTGGCGGCCGTAGACGCTTCAGTAGTGACGGCCAGTCAATGGGCGGAGATCGTCGCCGTCGATCTCTGCGTGCTCGTTCGCGGAGCGCCGCAAGGGCGGCGCGTGCGCTACGTGGATTGCGATGGCGTAAGCACTCTGGGGACCGACATGCGCGCGCGTCAGGCCTTCTGGCGGCGGGCGGCGATGCGTAATCACCCGGAGGATTCGCCATGACAGGAGAACTTCGTGGCCCGACGCGTCGTGTGTCGCTGAAAAATCCGGCACGTTCTATCCATGCCGGTCCTGGATCACGTATTCGCAACGTCGGCACTGTCCTGCCGATCGTCCTGCTGATTTCCGCGATGATGTTGACAACCTCCGCAGCCTGGTTCGAAACAGCGCTAGCGGCGGCGCGCGGCGCCAATAACGCGCACGACTACCTGCAGGCATTTCATGCCGCGGATTCGGCACTGACCCTCTGTGCGCGGAGCGCGATCGCCGCGGCAGCTTTCGAATCACGGCCAGTGGCTTCGCTTTTGCCCGGTGAGCCGACGCAATGGACGCGCGAAGCCGCCTTTGAAGCCGGCGCGGTCGCGCCGGTCGCGCAGTGGCCAGGATCGCTGCGTGCGCCGCAGTGTTTGATCGAAGCCTGGCGTCTGGGCACGCGCGCCGATGCCCGCGCCTATTTACTCACCTCGCGTGGCTTTGGCCGGACGGCAGAGTCGCAGGTGTGGCTGCAGATGGAACTTGTGATCGAGGGTGAACAGATCGAGCGCCATTGGCGTCATGTCGTGGCGCGACCATTTTGACGGGAGGTTCATGACGAGGCAGCACAAACGGGCATTTACGCTACTGGAACTGATGATCGCGCTGGCAATAGCGGCGACGCTGGTCGCTTTTGCCGTGCCCTCCTACCGGAATCATGTTGCGCGAACGCACAGGATCGACGCGGCATCCGCGCTTTATCGAGCCGCGCAATTCGTCGAGCGAGCGGCAAGCGACGGCGCCGCGACATTGCCGCCGGGCCTGGATCAGACGCCACAATTCGGCACGCCAATCTATCGGCTGCAAGTGCTGCCGACGGACGACACAAACGGCGGTTATTCGATAGAGGCCGCACCGCTGGATAGCGGTCCGATGCGCGACGACGCTTGTGGAATCTTTACGCTGGATGCGACAGGGTTGCGAGGCAATAGAAGCGGCGCAAGCGCTACAGTGCCGGCAAGCGGCGAGTGCTGGAATACGAGCTAGGGCCTGCTACCGGGAACGTGCCGACCAGGGAGTCGAAACGCGATGGCACACAGACAGGCCATGCTTGTGCGGCCTCTCAGTATCCGCTATCGACAGCACCTTCATTGTCGTTGGTAGACGTGGCGGAGTCGCTCTTCATTTGCTGCCAGATTCGATACGCTTCCCAGGCGGCAAGCGCAAGGCCGCCCCATTTGAGCGCGGGCTTCGCACTTGCGGCAAGCGTCGCGCGCAGCGGCTTGGCCAGTACTAGCGAAGCGATCGAACTGATGAGCGGATATTGTTTGAGAAGCGCGCCGATGCTCCCGGCGTTGAGAACGCTCGCCTTCGATCCGCTACCTACGCGCAAGCCGCCGAAGCCCGGCACAATGAATTTGAGCCAGCTGAAGTGCGTGACGGCCTGCCGCAGTTCGATGGTCGCCTGAGCGAGTTCCAGGCGCTCGACATCCGCGCGCACCAGCAGCAATTCCTTGCGCAGCGCTCGCAGATGCGGCGCGCTCAGATCCTTGGCCTGGTAGCGTTTGTTGCGAAAGGCGGTATCGGAATGGGATTGGCTCATGGCGTGTCGGCTGCAGTGGAAGTAGGGCGGTAAAACGGTGCTGCAAGTCGCTCGAGGTGTTTGCGGAGTATCTGTAAAAACTGTGAACCGGTTGGGGCGCGTCCAGTAACCCAACATCAACCCAAGCTGCCTACCGCATCACGGTTTGCGAAACAGGTCGCGGTCTTTTTCGAACTCGGCAAGGGTGGCTTCGAACACCATTGGGGCATTGCGCAAACCGCTGCGCGCTTTCAGTGCACAGACTATTCCAGCAATGGCATAAACCGCCGTGATGCCGGCGAGCGCTTGCCATCGGTAGGTGTCCCAGAACGCGATCGCGATCAGCGCCGTCAAGGCGATCAGGGCCATCGTCGCGAGCATCATGGCGGCGAGGCCAAGGAACAGCACGCCGATCAGACGATCTTTTTCTTCGGCGAGTTCGATCCCGACCAGTTCCAGCCGCGTTTGCAAAATGGCAAACACGGATCCGATGATACGGCGCAACGGACTATGTTCGCCGTGCTGCGATTGTGTTTCGATCGTCATGGCTTTGGGCGTTGCGCGTGAAGGCCTAAGCGGCGCGTGAAAACGAGCGCGCCAAGAGAAGCGGACCGGCCAAAATGCGCCGGTCAACTTGATTCGCTGGTGTGCTGGACGCGATACGCCGCAGCGTCACCAGTGTGCGCAGTGTTACTTGCGGTTGATCAACAGCCCAAGCAGTACGCCGGCGCCCGCGGCGATGCCGATGGATGCCCACGGGTGCTCGTGCACGTAATCGTCGGTTGCGCGGGCGGCCTTCTTGCCTTTCTCGACCACCACGACCTGTACGTCAGCCGCCTTTTCCTTAGCCTGCTTCAGGCGCGTGAGCGCCGTTTCACGCAGTTCCGAAGCGCGCTCGCCAGTGGCGCTCGCGGCCTGTTTCAGCAGATCCTCAGCGTCCGCGAGGACGGTTTTGATATCCGACATCAATCTCTCCTTGTTGACTTCCGACATTGACAGCTCCCCTTCGTCTCACGCCACGCGTGAATCGTAACCAAAGAAACGGCCGCTGGCGAGCGCAGTGCTCGGTTCTCGATAACGAACGCACGAACCGTTCCTGGTTGAAGGAAAGCTTAAAAACTCCCTCTATGCGGCACCGTGCAGCAAAGTTTGCCTAAGATGGAGTTGATCTGTCCCGCAAAGTTTCCACTAAAACGGTGAAAATTACAAAAACGCATAAAGTAGTGACGCGATGTTCGTTAGGTGTGTACGGTCACTCCCGTATGCTGTAGCTTTGCCGGGGGCGCATTAGCCAGGGACGCTTTAGCCGAGGTGTCTTCGCCAGGGGCCCTTTGGCGTGGCGTCGCCGGCGAACGCGCGGAATGTCCGAACACAATCAAGGAGCTGCATTATGAGTCTACGTCTTGGCGATATCGCGCCGGATTTCGAGCAGGAGTCGAGTGTTGGCCGCATCAGGTTCCACGAATGGCTGGGCGACAGTTGGGGTGTGCTGTTCTCGCATCCCGCCGATTTCACGCCGGTCTGCACGACCGAGCTGGGTTTGACGGCGAAGCTGGCCGACGAATTCGAGAAGCGCAATGTCAAGACGATTGCATTGTCGGTCGACAGCGCCGAATCGCACAAGGAATGGATCAAGGACATTAACGAGACGCAAGCCGCCAATGTCGGTTTTCCGATTCTCGCCGACGGCGACCGCAAGGTCTCCCAGTTGTACGACATGATTCACCCGAACGCCAGTGAGACGTTCACCGTCCGCTCGCTGTTCGTGATCGATCCGAAAAAGAAAATCCGTTTGACCATTACGTATCCGGCCAGCACCGGGCGCAACTTCGACGAAGTGCTGCGCGTGATCGACTCGCTGCAACTCACCGACTCTCACTCAGTCGCCACGCCCGGCAACTGGAAGCAGGGCGACGACGTGGTGATCGTGCCGTCGTTGAAAGATGAAGAAGTCATCAAGCAGAAATTCCCGAAGGGATACAAGGCGCTGCGCCCGTATCTGCGTTTGACGCCGCAGCCGAACAAGTAAGCGGCTGATGGAGCACCCGGCGCCCCCTTGGATTCATGGTGGCGCCGCAATAGAAAAAGGCCGGTTCACAGGAACCGGCCTTTTTTTCCACCCAGCAAGTCAGCGGCCAGAATCAGACCGCGAAACGCCGCCATCAAGGCATTCGGCGCGTCAGAAAAACGCTTGAATTCCGGTTTGCGCGCGCCCGAGGATCAGCGCGTGGATGTCGTGCGTCCCTTCATAGGTGTTCACGACTTCCAGATTGACCAGATGCCGTGCGATGCCGAACTCGTCCGAGATGCCGTTGCCGCCGAGCATGTCGCGCGCGAGCCGCGCAATGTCCAGCGCCTTGCCGCACGAATTGCGTTTCATGATCGACGTAATTTCGACGGCAGCCGTGCCTTCGTCTTTCATGCGGCCCAGACGCAAAACGCCTTGCAGGCCGAGCGTGATTTCAGTTTGCATGTCGGCGAGCTTTTTCTGAATCAACTGGTTCGCGGCGAGCGGCCGGCCGAACTGCTTGCGGTCCAGCACGTATTGACGCGCCGTGTGCCAGCAGGCCTCAGCCGCGCCAAGCGCGCCCCAGGCAATCCCGTAGCGCGCCGAGTTCAGGCACGTGAAGGGGCCGCGCAAGCCGCTGACCTCGGGGAAGCGGTTCTCTTCCGGCACGAACACTTCGTCGAGCACGATCTCGCCGGTGATCGAAGCGCGCAGACCCACCTTGCTATGGATGGTCGGCGCCGACAACCCCTTCCACCCCTTCTCGAGAATGAAGCCGCGAATCGAGTCCTTGCCGTTTTCCTCGAGCTTCGCCCACACGACAAACACGTCGGCGATTGGCGAATTGGTGATCCACATCTTCGAGCCCGACAGCGAATAGCCGCCGTCGACCTGTTTCGCCCGCGTCACCATGCTGCCCGGATCGGAGCCGTGGTTCGGCTCGGTCAGTCCGAAGCAGCCGATCCATTCGCCGGTGGCGAGCTTCGGCAGGTACTTCTGCTTTTGCGCTTCCGAGCCGAATTCGTAGATCGGCACCATCACGAGCGACGATTGCACCGACATCATCGACCGGTAGCCGGAGTCGACGCGCTCCACTTCCCGCGCGATCAGACCGTACGCCACGTAGTTCAGGCCGGGGCCGCCGTATTGTTCGGGAATCGTCGGCCCGAGCAGCCCGAGCTCGCCCATTTCGCGGAAGATCTCAATGTCGGTCTTCTCGTGACGGAACGCTTCGAGCACGCGCGGCTGCAGCTTGTCCTGCGAGTAAGCGGCGGCGGCGTCGCGCACCATGCGTTCGTCTTCGGTGAACTGCTGATCCAGCAGCAACGGGTCTTCCCAGTGAAACTGCGCGGCCTCTGCCATGACGTATCTCCTGATTCCTTGCTTGACCAAAACGGATTTGTGCTTGACTTAAGTTCCGCTATGCGGAACAATGTTTTGCAAACCACGACCGAGTGTATCACCACATGACGCCTGCATCCACTCTCTCCGAACCGCTCGACGAGCGAAAATTTGTCGTCGCCCTCGCTCGTGGTCTGGACTTGCTGCGCGCGTTCAAGCCGGGCGACACCATGCTCGGTAATCGCGATTTCGTCGAACGCACGGGTTTGCCGAAGGCGACCGTCAACCGTTTGACCTACACGCTGACCATGCTCGGCTATCTGCGGTTCGACGAAACCCTGGGTAAATATGCGCTCGACGCCGGCGTGCTGTCGCTAGGTTTCGCGCTGCTCTCGGGTACCGACACGCTCGAACTCGCGCGCCCGCACATGCGCACCTTCGCGCGCGAAGTGGGCGCGGCGGTGTCGCTCGGGTGCCGCGACGGTCTCGACATGATTTATCTGGAGACGATCCGCAGCGAAACCGCATTGACGCTCGGACTCGCCTCGGGCTCGAAACTGTCGATGTTGACGAGTTCGATGGGGCGCGCGTATCTGGCGGTGCAGGCGCCGGACGTGCGCGTCGCATTGCTAGCCGAGCTCAAGAAAGCCGCCGGCAAGGAGGGCGCTGCATTGCTGGCGGATGCCGAAAAGGAAATCGAGGCCTTCGCGCACGAGCGTTGCTGCTATTCGTTCCGCGCGTGGCATGACGACGTGAACGCAGTCGCGGTGCCGTTTCGCGAGCCACGCGAAGGCCGCTGGCTGGTGCTGAGTTGCAGCGGGCCGGCGTCGTCGATGGGGGAGGAGGTGTTTCGGGAAACCGTGGCGCCGCGTCTGAAGGCGCTGGCGCGCCGTCTGGGGGATACCGGTTGAGCGCCGGGCGGGCTCAACCCCGGCTGATCCGGACGAGCTCCGGTGAATCCCGGAGAACCGGGTCACACTGCCCGATCGTGATAATGCGCGGTGAACAACGGCCCTTGCACGAAGCGCACGTCGTACTGCTGCAACGCGAGGAACTGCGGCTCATCGATCACCCGATTGAAGATCAACGGAACCCGCAGCCGGCTCGCATAGCCGACTAGCGGCTTCACCATTGCATCGCGCAACGCGATTGCCGCATCCATCTTGATGAAGTCGAGCCGCGCCGTTTCCGAGACCGACAGAATCTGCCCCGCGTTCGACAGATTCCCCGCCACCTTGAAGCCGTAGCGCTGATAGCTCGTGGTCAGATAACCAAGGAACGTCTTATGCGCGACCGCTGCGGCGGGCAGCTCGATCACCACGCGCGACGGGTTCAGCCCGAACGACAGTAGCACACTCGAGAAATGCCGTCCGTGGTCGTACTTGACGCTCTTGAGCAGGCGCTCGTGCACCCGCAGAAACAACAGCCCGTGCCGCTGCGCGCCGAAGAAATTGATCGCGTGCAGTGCGCGTGACATGCGGTCGAGCGCGACCAGTTGCTGATCGTCGGCGATCCGGTCGAAGGGATCGAAAGCATCGAAGGCCGCGCCGTCGAGACGTTGCGTGACCGCCTGAAATCCGAGCTCATCGCCGAAACGATCCACGCCTTCGGCACCCGACGTCAGCGACTGCGCCAACGCATGCACGCTGATATCGAAGATCGGCTCATAGGCACTGGCAAGCTCGACGCCGTCGAACCGCGCCAGCGCGATCTCGCTATGCACGCCCGTTCCCATCACCAGATGTTCGCCGAGAAAGGGGTGCTCGGCGGCGCGGGCAATCAGGTTGGGGATGGTCGGCGGAATCATGTAGGCGAATGGATGGAGATAGGTGCGCACTGGGCGCCCGGCAACACGACGCGGTTGCCGCATCCATTGATGGTAGCAGTCCGCGCCGCGCGCACTTGAACAAAATGCTCATAACGTTATCGGTCGAGCGCCTGTCAGCACGGGCTGCCGGCGTGTTCACCGCAAGCATTCAGGGTATACGTTAATTTCACTATTCGTAATTGGTTTTACTATACGTAAATCTCTGCGCGGCAGCGCAGCGTGGTGGCGTCTGCGCTTTCTTTGCGGGAAAGGCGCCCGCCTGTGCGGACCATCGCTTGGTGCGCACCGCGAATCAGCAATCCAGTCAGGACGAGGGGACGACCTAATGAGCGCCAAACCGGCCGCAGCTGCCGCCAATGTCATCGAAGTCGAGCGCGTGCTCGGCGAAACGCATCACCCCGCATTTCAATTGATGCTGCTCGCGCTATGCGGTCTGTGTCTCGTGATCGACGGCTTTGACGCGCAGGCGATGGGCTACGTCGCGCCAAGCGTGATCGGCGAATGGCATGTTTCCAAGGCGGCGCTCGGGCCAGTGTTCAGCGCCAGTCTGTTCGGCATGCTGCTGGGCGCGCTGGGCTTGTCGGTGCTGGCTGACCGGATTGGCCGGCGGCCGGTATTGATCGGCGCAACGTTTTTCTTCGCCCTGTCGATGCTGGCCACGCCCTTCGCCACGACGATCCCCGTCTTGATCACGCTGCGCTTCATCACCGGGCTTGGCCTCGGCTGCATCATGCCGAACGCGATGGCGCTGGTCGGCGAGTTCTCCACGCCCGCGCATCGCGTCAAGCGCATGATGCTGGTGTCGTGTGGTTTTACGCTGGGCGCGGCGCTCGGCGGCTTCATCAGTGCCGCGCTGATTCCCGCGTATGGTTGGCGCGCGGTGTTCTGGGTGGGCGGCGCGGTGCCCTTGCTGCTCGCGTTCGCGATGCTGGCGGCGTTGCCGGAGTCGCTGCAATTTCTCGTCCTCAAAGGACGCAGCGATCGCGCGTTACGCTGGCTCGCCAGGTTCGATCCGACGTTGCCGATCGATGCGAACACGCGTGTCGTCGTGCGTGAGAAGGGCAACGGCGGCGCGCCGGTTGCCGAGCTGTTCCGTGCGGGACGGGGTGCTGTCACACTGATTCTGTGGGCGATCAGTTTCATGAACCTGATCGATCTTTATTTCCTGTCGAACTGGCTGCCCACCGTGATGCGCGACGCCGGCTACTCGCCGGGCACGGCGGTGATCGTCGGCACCGTGCTGCAAACCGGCGGCGTGGTCGGCACTTTGCTGCTTGGCTGGTTCATCGAGCGCTTTGGTTTTGTGCGCGTACTGTTTGTGTGTTTCGCGGGCGCGGCGCTGGCGGTCGGCACCATCGGTACGGTGGCGCATGCGTTGCCGTGGCTGCTGCTTGTCGTGTTCGTGGGCGGCTTCTGTGTGGTTGGCGGCCAACCTGCGGTCAACGCGCTGGCCGGCCACTTTTACCCGACCGCGTTGCGTTCCACCGGCATCGGCTGGAGCCTCGGCATCGGCCGCATCGGCTCGGTGATCGGGCCGCTGGTCGGCGGACAATTGATTGCACTGAACTGGTCGAACGAATCGCTGTTTCACGCGGCTGCGCTGCCGGTGCTGTGCTCCGCGCTGCTGGTGATCGCACTGGCCGCGGCGACACGGCAACGCAGCCCGTCCGAACCGCGCACGGCCTGAGATAAACCGCTCACGCCGGCAGATCGAGTATCAACGGAGAACTTTGCATGGAAACCTCAACCCGTACACCGAATACCGCCAGTTCGCGGCTCGAGATCGAGCCGGGCTATCAGTCGGGATTCGCGAACGAATTTGCTTCAGAGGCTTTGCCGGGCGCATTGCCCGAAGGCCGCAATTCGCCGCAGCGTGCGGCCTATGGCTTGTACGCGGAGCAGTTGTCGGGCACCGCGTTCACGGCGCCGCGCGGACACAATCGCCGTTCGTGGCTGTACCGGATTCGTCCGGCGGCCGTTCACAAGCCGTTCACGCAACTGCCGTCGGAACGGCTCGTCGCCAACTTCGCCGAAGTGCCGCCTACACCGCCCAATCAGTTGCGCTGGGATGCGTTGCCCATGCCCACCGAGCCGACCGATTTCATCGACGGTTGGGTGACGATGGCAGGCAACGGTTCGGCCGAAGCGATGAACGGCTGCGCGATCCACCTGTACGCCGCGAATCGTTCGATGCAGGACCGCTTCTTCTACAGCGCCGACGGCGAGTTGCTGATCGTGCCGCAGGAAGGCCGCCTGCATATCGCCACCGAAATGGGCCAACTCGATGTCGAGCCGTTCGAGATCGCGGTGATCCCGCGCGGTGTGCGCTTCGCGGTGAGCTTGCCGGATGGCGCGGCGCGCGGCTACATTTGCGAGAACTTTGGCGCATTGCTGCGTCTGCCGGACCTCGGCCCGATCGGTTCGAACGGCCTTGCCAATCCGCGCGATTTCCTCACGCCGCATGCCGCGTATGAAGACCGCGAAGGCGATTTCGAACTCGTCGCCAAGATGAACGGCAATCTGTGGCGCGCGGACATCGGCCATTCACCGCTCGATGTAGTGGCGTGGCATGGCAACTACGCGCCGTACAAATACGACCTGCGCCGCTTCAACACGATCGGTTCGATCAGCTTCGACCATCCGGACCCGTCAATCTTTCTGGTGCTGCAGTCGCAAAGCGATACGCCGGGCGTCGATACGATCGACTTCGTGATTTTCCCGCCGCGCTGGCTCGCAGCCGAAGACACGTTCCGACCACCCTGGTTCCATCGCAACGTGGCGAGCGAATTCATGGGTCTCGTGCACGGCGTGTACGACGCGAAGGCCGAGGGTTTCGTGCCGGGTGGGGCGAGTCTGCACAACTGCATGTCGGGTCATGGACCGGACGCGGACACCTTCGAGAAAGCGTCGCACAGCGATACGTCCACGCCGAAGAAGGTCGGCGACACGATGGCCTTCATGTTCGAAACGCGCACCCTGATCAAGCCGACCCGTTTCGCGCTCGAAACGGCGCAACTGCAGGCGCATTACTACGAGTGCTGGCAAGGTCTCAAGAAACACTTCAACCCGGAGCAACGATGAACGCATTGAGCGATCTTCAGGCGACGCTCGATCCGTCGCGCAAGAGCTGGGTCGAGTCGGCTAACGACCCGACCAACGATTTTTCGATCCAGAACCTGCCGTTCGGTATTTTCAGCGATAAGGCCAACCCCGCGCGCCGTGTGGGTGTGGCGATCGGCGACCAGATCGTCGATCTGAGCGTGCTCAAATCGGCCGGCTTGCTCAAGCTTCCGATCACCTCGGCCGATCAATTCATTGCGCTGAAGGATCGGGCGTTCGAGCAGGACACCCTCAACGATTTCATCTCGCTTGGCCGCGATGCATGGCGCAACGTGCGCATCCAGTTGAGCAGTCTGCTGGCGCGCGACACCGCGACCTTGCGCGACGATGCCGCCTTGCGTTCGAAAGCCCTGGTGCGCGAGGCCGATGCGCAACTGCACCTGCCGGTGCAGATTCCGGGCTACACCGATTTCTATTCGTCGAGAGAGCACGCGACCAATGTGGGTTCGATGTTCCGCGATCCCAAGAATGCGCTGTTGCCGAATTGGTCGGAGATGCCGATCGGCTACAACGGACGCGCGTCGTCGGTGGTGGTAAGCGGCACGCCGGTGCGGCGGCCCAACGGTCAGTTGAAACTGCCGGATCAGGAACGTCCGGTGTTCGGCGCGTGCCGCAAGCTGGATATCGAACTGGAGACTGGTTTCGTGATCGGCAGCGGCAATACGCTGGGCGAGCCGATTGCCTGTGCCGATGCCGAAGCGCACATCTTCGGCATGGTGCTGTTGAACGACTGGAGCGCGCGCGATATCCAGCAATGGGAATACGTGCCGCTCGGCCCGTTCAACTCGAAGACGTTCGCGACGACGATCTCGCCGTGGATCGTGACGCTCGACGCGCTCGAACCGTTCCGCGTCGAGCAGCCGCTGCAGGAGCCGCAGCCGTTGGCATACCTGCGCCACGACGGCAAGCACGCGTTCGACATCTCACTGGAAGTGACGCTGCGGCCGCAAACCGCAAAGCAGGCCACCACGATCTCGCGGACCAACTTCAAGCACATGTACTGGACGATGGCGCAACAGCTCGCGCATCACACGGTGTCGGGCTGCAACACGCGGGTCGGCGATCTGATGGGCTCCGGCACGATCAGCGGCCCCACTGCGGATTCATGCGGCAGCCTGCTCGAATCCACCTGGAACGGCAAGAATCCGCTGGAGTTGAAGGAAGGCGGCACGCGAGGGTTCATTGAAGACGGCGACGAACTGACGCTTGCCGGATGGTGTCAGGGCGATGGCTACCGTGTCGGCTTCGGGACTTGCGTTGGAGAAATTCTGCCGGCGTTGAAATAACGCGGAAGAAGTGCGGAACAAGCGCGGAACGAACGCGAAAGAAGCGCGGTTCGAAGCGCAATGCAAAACGGGGAGGCCATCGCGGCTTCCCGGTTTTGCGTACCGGCTCCGGCATGGGCAACAGCGCATCCGCATTGGAATCAGCACCGCAGCCGCACCGTCAGCCGATCGCTCCCGCCGGCGCGCGCCGCCTTTCCCACCAGGTCGCGACGAGAAACGCACATGCGGCGGCAAGCAGCACGCCGACCATCGCATCATTGCCGACCCCCTTCATCAATGCGCCGGCCACCAGCGGCCCACCGAAACTGGCGGCGCTCCATGACGCGCCCATCAGTGAACTCGCTGACACCAGCGCGACGCCGCGGAAACGCTCGCCGCACGCAACCAGCGACAGCGTATAGACCGCACCAGCCGCCGCACCGAGCACATATAGCAGAGGCCAGCACAGCCACGGCGACTGAATCGCCCAGGGCAGCAACGGCAGCAGCACCACGACGATCACACCGCAGCCGATATGCACGCGTTCGCGGCCAAGCCGGTCGGCGAGCCAGCCGATCGGATACTGCAGTGTCGTGTCGCCGAGCAGCAGGGCCGAGGCGAACAGCACGGCCACTTCGCTCGTGATGCCATGCGACATGGCGAAGAGCGGCAGCAGCGACAGCGCGATCGTGTCGAACAGCGCGAAGAAGCCCGTGCCGATCACAAGCGCCGGCATTTGCGGCAGCACGTGGCGCCAACTGCCGTGCGCTGCGTGTTCATCCTCGGACGCATGGGGCGTTTTGCGGATACTCGCGAGCGTCGGCAAAGCCAGCAGGAAGATCGCGCCGCAAATCACGAAGCGGCCATGCATGAAATCGGCGATCTGGCTCACCAGGACCGGGCCCGACATCTGGAATAGCGTGAAGGTGGTCGCGTAGATCGCGATGACCCGGCCGCGGGTGGCGTCGTCGGCGAGCTGGTTGACCCATGCTTCGCTGATCGTGAAGAGCAGCATCAGCGCCGCGCCGCAGAGCACGCGCAACACCGCCCATAACCATAGGTTCGAGGTGAATTGCATCAGCGCGGTGGCGAGCGCGACGGTCAGCACCGCGCCGACGATTACCTGGCGGCCGCCAAAGCGCGCCGCGACCCAAGCGGCCAGCGGCACGACGATCAGACCACCGCCGGCTTGCGCGGCGGTCAACAGGCCGACCACGTCGGTGCCATAGCCTGCCTGCGTCAGCGCGAGGGCGGTGAGCGGAAGCGTGGCGCCGCTGCCGAGTCCGACGACGGCGACACTCAGGATCAGTGCGAGGAAATCGCGTGTGAAGATGACTTTCATCGGCCGAGATGCTACTACGGCCTTGAGTCGTTCGTCCTTTGCACCTTCGTGCGGAGTGGGTAAGAACGGTAGTTAGCGCATACGAGGTGCGTGCCTCGCCGCCAGCTTGCCGCGGCGCCGTCAATCAACCACCATTCAACCACCAATCAACCGGCTACCGCCATCCGTTGCGCGCGCCGGTCGATCGACACCGACCACAGCGTCAGTGCCAATGCGCCGATCGAGGTCGCCACGCCGACCCACGGCAGCGTGGTAAGCGGCGCGCCCGCGCCGATCGCCATGCCGCCGAGCCATGCGCCGGTTGCATTGCCGAGGTTGAACGCGCCTTGATTGAGAGTCGACGCCAGATTCGGCGCATGGCTTGCGCGGTCGACGATCAGCATTTGCAGCGGCGGCACGATCGCAAAAGCCAGAACACCCCATACGAAGATCGTGAGCATGGCCGGAATCTGCGCATGCATCGTGCCGGCGAAAATGGTCAGGATCACGACGATTGCCAGCAGAAACGCGACCAGTGAGGGCATCAACCGCCAGTCCGCGAGCTTGCCGCCGAGCGTGCTGCCCACCGTCAAGCCGAGGCCGAACAGCAACAGCACGAAGGTGACCGCGTGTGGCGTGAAACCGCTCACGTCTTCGAGAATCGGCGTGATGTAGGTGAAGGTGGAAAACAGGCTGGCCGACGCGAGCACGCTGATGCCGAGCACCATCAGCACTTGCGGGTTCTTCAGCACGCTGAATTCGCGCACAAGGCTTGCCTTCTGCATCTCGATTCTGGCCGGCAGGCAAACCGCGAGCGCCAGCGCGGCAAGAATACCAATACCGGTGACCGCCCAGAAGGTCGCGCGCCAGCCCACTGCCTGCCCGAGCGCGGTGCCGAGCGGCACGCCGAGCACATTGGCGAGCGTCAAGCCCGTGAACATCAGCGCGATGGCTTGCGCGCGGCGGTTCGGCGCAACCAGACCGGCCGCAACCACCGAACCGATGCCGAAGAATGCGCCGTGGCAGAACGCCGTGACGATACGCGCGGCCATCAGCACCGCATAGCTTGGCGCGATCGCGCACAGCAGGTTGCCGACGATAAAGACCCCGACCAGGCTCATCAACGCTTTCTTGCGCGGCATATTGGCCACGGCAATGGCGACAATCGGTGCGCCGATGGTGACGCCGAGCGCATAGGCCGACACCAGCATGCCCGCCGCGGGAATCGATACGGACAGGTCGCGGGCAACATCGGGCAGCAGCCCCATGATCACGAATTCAGTGGTACCGATTCCAAAGGCAGCAACGGCAAGGGCGAGCAGGGGTAAAGGCATGGGTGACGGAGCGTGAATCGGCGCGACGGGAAGCGTCGCGCGGCAGGCGCGCATTTTTCGGGGCGAGAACGCATGCGCCATGCAAGGGGAAAACAGTAGGGGATTCTACCTAAGTCAAAACAGCCTTGCTGAGCGTCAAGCCAGTTGTTGTTTTTTTCTGAAAGCTGGCTTCGAGCGCGGATTTGAAAATGCGCGCGGCGTGGGCGTTGCATGTATTTGAGATGCGGCAGCACAGTAACGCAGTTTTATGGCGCGCTTTCGTCTGATTTGAAAGTGCCGCCATGACGGCCGGCACCTTCGGTGAAACGTGCGGCGCCCGCGACGCCTTCTTCGAAGACGGCCTGATAGCCGCCGGCACCTTCGCGTTGCAACGCGAGGGCAAGATCCTCGAGCGTGCTGTTTTCGAGCGCGGAGCGGCGGTCCGCCAGCAGCGCGGCCTGCGGAAAGGCCGCCAGTTCAGCGGCCAGTTGTTCCGCCGCCGCGCGAGCTTCACCTTTGCGTACCACGCGGTTGGCCAGCCCCAGGCTGAGCGCTTCCTGCGCCTCCACCGCGCGGCCCGTCAAAATCAGATCGAGCGCCCGCGACAGGCCAATCAGACGCGGTAAGCGGACCGTGCCGCCGTCGATCAGCGGAATCCCGACGCGTCGGCAGAACACGCCGAGCACGGCATCTTCCTCGACCACGCGCAGATCGCACATCGCGGCCAGTTCGAGGCCGCCGGCGACCGCATGGCCGGCGATCGCGGCGATCACCGGTTTGCTGAAGCTCATGCGCGTCGGGCCCATCGGACCAGGTCCGCTGCCGTCGGCGTGCAGTTCATTGCGGCGGCTCTCGTCGGCGAGCGCGGTGAGGTCCGCGCCGGCGCAGAAGGTGCCGCCCGCGCCGAACAGCACGGCCGCGCGCCATGCCGGCTCCGCTTCGAAACGAACGAAGGCTTCGCTGAGCGCTTGCGCCGTAGGCCGATCGACGGCATTGCGCCGCGCGGGCCGTTGGAGCACGATGGTGGCGACGCCGGTGTCTTCGTTGGCTTCGATGCGCACATGCTCATTCAAATGTTGCGTCGTTATCATCGTTGTCTCCGTTGAGGGCGGTGGCCGGCCGCTGATCCAGTCAGTGTGCTCATGCGCTGCGCTTAATCCCGATGGTTGTCATGCGTCTTTCACAATCGGGTCGTAGCGTTAGCGCTCTTTTAACGCGCTGGCGGATTTCAGCTAGCTTTTCGAGCTTGCCTTTGTCCTTGTCCAATTCATCACCCGAAGCTGTGCCGGCTTGTGCGGAGACGGTCTGGACCGTACCCCTCCATGACCATCAATGGTACGACCATGTGCGCCTGAAGCGCGTCTTTGTGGCTGACGGCACGCGCCATCAAGTGGTCATGGTCGATGCTCGCAAGCTGTTGGAGTGCGCGGATCGCGACAACACCGATTACGTGCTCAAGCCGGTTGCCGAATGGCATGCGGGCAAAGTGCGCGGGATTCGCGAGTTTCTCGATCCGGACAATCCGCGTATTCCGCAGATGCCGTATGTGACGATCTCGACGCGTCGCGCGCCGGGTTTGCTGGGCTGGGTCGGTCTCGAGCGCGAAGGCGTGGTGGCGTTTCGCAATGGGCAGCATCGCGCGCGCTATCTGGCCGATGCGGGCGCGCGCTGGTTTCCGGTGGAAGTGCACGAGCGCGAGGCGGCCTTGCTGCGCGAGATTTGCGGCGCAGCGGACGACGCCCGCACGGCGATTCGCCCGACTACGGTAGATGGCGGCGGCAGCGCTTAACTTCGTGCCTGCACGACATTGCGCGGTGTGCCGGCCTGCCATGCCGCGACATTCTCGAGCGTGGTCTGCGCGATCTCGTTCATCGCCTCGCGCGTGAAGAACGCCTGGTGCGCGGTGACGATCACGTTCGGGAACATCAACAGGCGTGCCAGCACGTCGTCCTGCAGGGGCAGGTTCGAGTGGTCTTCGAAAAAGAGGCCGCCTTCTTCCTCGTACACATCGAGCCCCAGATGGCCGAGCTGGCCATCCTTCAGCGCGCCGATCAGCGCATTGCTTTCGACGAGGCCGCCGCGCCCGGTATTGATCAGCATCGCGCCGCGCTTCATCTTCGCCAACGCGGGCCCGTCGATCAGATGGTACGTGTCGGGCACCAGCGGACAATGCAGGCTGACCACGTCGCTTTCGGCCAGCAGCGTGTCGAGCGGCACGTAGCGCGCGCCGAGCGCGAGCAGATCCTCGGCCGGCGTGCCGGGGTCATGAGCCAGCACCTGCATGCCGAAGCCCGCCATGATGCGACCAAATACGCGGCCGATCATGCCGGTGCCGATCACACCCGCGGTCTTGCCGTGCAGATCGAAGCCGAGCAGCCCATGCAGCGAGAAATCGCCTTCACGGGTACGCGCGACCGCACGCGGCAAGCGCCGGTTCAACGCGAGAATCAGGCCGACCGCATGCTCGGCGACCGCGTGCGGCGAGTAGGCCGGCACCCGGGCAACCGTTATGCCGAGACGCTCGGCAGCGGCCAGGTCGACGTGATTGAAGCCCGCCGAGCGCAGCGCGATCATGCGCGTGCCGCCGGCATGGAGATGTTCCAGCACGGCGGCGTCGACGTTGTCGTTGACGAATGGGCAGACCACTTCATAGCCCTGCGCGAGGATCGCGGTTTCGACGTCGAGGTGCGATTCCTGGAAGTGCAGTTCATAGCGATGCGTGCCGTTCGCTTCGGCGAACGTATCGCTGTCGTATTGGCGGCTGCTGAACAGAATCATGCGCATGAATGGCTCCGAAGAAAGCGTGCCGGTGCGGCAAATGGACTCACTGCGTGGCAGGCGGGCAGGACAGTATATCGACCCTATAGCCTAATGGACGCCGCTTGCATGCGCAGTTCGCAATACGTTTCGAATTTACTAAAGATCATCTTTTGCGAAGCAAAAGCGGCCGTAATTGAAAATAATATTGACAGCGATGCCGAACTACAATATTTATTAAAAAAGCAATCCCAAAAAAGCATGAAGATATCGTGCTGAAAATCGGCCATCCATAGACTATGTTTGTGTCTGGGCATCAGGCAAACTTCGCGAGGAAAGCGTGACCGTCAAGCTTACCGTAGAGCGTTTCGCTACCTTCATTGCATTGCGGCATATCTATTGTGACGCCCATAGCGTCATGTCATTGCCATAAATTTCGATTTGATGAAAACCGGTTATGCCGGATGCGTCATTTTCGGGTCGTGAAGACCCGGATCGAATTCGCTTCGAATCCCAGAGAGAGATTCTTCAACTTTCTGTTAATAAACCGTAAATCGGCGAGCCAACATGATCGGTGAATTGCTGAGATCTCAACCGGAGATCGCGCTGTTCGCAAGTCTTGCAATCGGGTACTTCATCGGGTCGTTTCGCGTGGGGCCAATCCAGCTCGGGGGCGTGTGCGGCACCCTGATCGTGGCCTTGCTGCTGGGTCAGACAGGGGCGCGGCTGGCGCCCGATCTGAAGAACATCGCCTTCGCGCTGTTCATCTTCGCGCTGGGTTTCACCGGTGGCCCGCAGTTCTTCGCCAATATTGGCCGGGGATGGCGTTACGGCTTGCTGTCGGTGGTCGAGATCGTGTCGGTGCTGGTGCTGATCATGATCGCCGTCTTTGCCATGCGGCTCGACGCCGGCACGGCGGCCGGCCTGCTGGCCGGCGCCGCGACGGAATCGGCCGTGATCGGCACCGCTTCGGAGGCGATCGCCAAGCTCGGCCTCGGCGACGCGGAGACCTTGCGCTTGCAGGCCAACATCGTGACCGCGTACAGCGTGAGTTACCTGTTCGGCCTGATCACCATCGTCCTGTTCACCAGCCAGTTCGCGCCGCTGCTGCTGCGCGTCAATTTGCGCGAAGAAGCCGAGCGCGTGTGGCACAAGCTGGGTGGCGACGGCGCCTTCGGCGAGGGTCAGCGGGCCGCGGCGCCGGCCCTGGTCGGCCGTGCGTTCCGGGTGGGTGCGGCGGCGGGCGGCACGATCCATGCATTTGAACAGACTTACGGCTTCAACCTCACCGTCGAGCGGGTCCGGCGCAATGGCGCCGAGGTGCCGGCCGAGCCGCAACTAGTGCTGGCAGACGACGACGTGATTCTGGTGGCCGGGCGGCGCGAAGCGATCGTGACCGCGGCTGCCGGCCTCGGCGAAGAAGTGGCGGACGCCGGCTTCGGCCAGCTCATTGCGGAGAAGCTCGACGTCGTGCTGACACGCCGCGAGGCAGAGGGTCTGACGGTCGCGCAGGTGCGCGAACGGGCGAAGCCGGAAGAGGGGCGCGGCGTTTATATCGCGGCCGTCACGCGGCTCGAAACGACGGTGCCCGCGTTGCCCGGCACTGAACTCAATCGCGGCGATGTACTGACGCTGGTGGGCGCGAAGGCCGACGTCGAGCGCGGCGCGCGGCATCTGGGCTACGTGCTCCCCGCGACCCAGAAAACCGACTTCGTTTATCTGGGCCTCGGCGTGCTGCTCGGCATGGCGATCGGTCACCTTGGCGGGCGTATCGGCGGTGTGTCGATCGCGCTCGGTACAGGCGGCGGCTGCCTGCTCTCAGGGCTGCTGTTCGGCTGGATCCGTTCGCGCCATCCGTTAATCGGCTCGCTGCCTTCCGCCGCCGCACAAATTCTCAAGGACTTCGGGCTTGCCACATTCATTGCTGCCGTCGGACTGTCGGCCGGCCCCGACGCCATCAAGCTGGTGCGCGAATACGGTCTGGCGTTGCCGGTCGCCGGCATTCTGATGGTGCTCGTGCCCGGTCTGCTGTCGCTGTGGATCGGCCGCGTGTTCCTCAAGCTCGAAACGCCCATGCTGCTCGGCGCCATTGCCGGTCAGCAATGCAGTACGCCGGCGATCAGCGCGCTGGTCGGCGTGACCGGCAACTCGACGCCCGTGATCGGCTACACGATCACCTATGCACTCTCGAACATTCTGTTGCCGTTGATGGGGCCGATCGTCGTCGGCCTTGCCGGGAAGTTTGGCTAGCCGGGCAGATGGACTGCGCGCGGCGTGGCGCGCGGTCGACCGCATGCGGATGCCGTGAGGTCCGTCTGCACATGCAGCACCCAGTACTCAGTATCGCAAACTATCCAGCGAGGGCACGATGGACTGGCTACATCACATTTTTCAGAAATCACCCGAGATTGCGCTGTTTTTGTCGCTTGCAGCGGGTTACTTCATCGGGCAGATCAACTTCGGTAAATTCCAGCTAGGCGGCGTGGGCGGTTCGTTGCTCGCCGCGGTCGTGATCAGTCAGGCCGGTGTGACGATCGACAACGGCGTGAAATCGGTGATGTTCGCCGTATTCATTTACGCGGTCGGATACGACTCCGGGCCGGGCTTCTTCAACTCCCTGAACCGCAAGACGCTGCGTGAGATCGCGATGGCGGTGTTTCTCGCCGTCTCCGCGCTAATCACCGTGGTGGTGTGCGCGAAGCTGTTCCATCTGAACAAGGGCCTCGCCGCGGGGCTCGCGGGTGGTGCGCTGACGCAGTCGGCGATTATCGGCACGGCCGGCGACGCGATCGCGCGTCTCGGTCTGCCCGCCGATCAGGTCAAGTCGCTGCAATCCGACGTCGCCATCGCGTACGCCGTGACCTACGTGTTCGGCTCGCTCGGCGCGATCATCGTCTGCGTGAACATCCTGCCGAAGTTTATGGGGCAAGGCTTGCGCGAGGCGTCGATCGAAGCGGAGCGTGAACTGTCCGCGGGTACGCCGTCCCTCAGCGCGGGGCAAATTAGTGCGTTACCCGAACTGGTGGGGCGTGCGTACCGGATCGATGTCAGTGCGGGGAAAACGGTCAAGGCCGTCGAGACCCTGCATCAGGACCTGTTGACGGTCGAGCGGATCAAGCGCGACGGCAAGAGCCTGGATCCGACGCCCGACCTGATCTTGCAACCCAACGACGAAGTGCTGGTGGTGGGCCGTCGCGAGGCGGTGGTCGCCTTCGGTGCGAACGGCAATGAAATTGCCAACGTCGAGGACAGTGGCGTCGTGATGCAGACGCGCCAGGGCGTGTTCACGCGCAAAGGCATGAATCACACGACGATCGCCGCGGCACGTGAGGTGGTGGACCGCGATTTGCGCCATGGTGTCTTTATCCAGAGTGCTTCGCGTGCCGGCCAGCCGCTGCCGATTCTGCCTGAGACCAAGCTTGAACACGGCGACGTGATCACCTTCTACGGTTCGCCGAAAGACACCAAGCGCGCCGTCGATGCAGCCGGCTATGAACTGCCGTACAGCAACAAGACCGACTTCATCTATATGGGCGTCGGCCTTGTGCTCGGTCTGCTGATCGGGCTGATCGTCGTCAACGTGGCCGGCATTCCGCTCACGCTCGGCTCGGGCGGCGGCTGTCTGCTGGCCGGTCTGCTGTTCGGCTGGATGCGCGGCAAACATCCGATGTACGGCGCGATGCCGACAGCGGCTTCGCAATTGCTGAAAGACTTTGGTCTCGCGGCGTTCGTCGCGGTGGTCGGGTTGAACTCCGGCTTGCAGGCGGTCGTAACGGTCAAGCAGAGCGGCATGACGATTTTCCTGCTCGGCGTGTTCGTCACCTTGTTCCCGCTGCTTCTGACGATGCTGTTCGGCCGCTACGTACTTGGCTACAGGAACGCGGCGATTCTGGCTGGCGCGCTCTCGGGTTCGCGCAGTGCCAATCCGGCGTTTGGCGGCGTGCTCGACAAGGCGGAAAGCGCCGTGCCGACGGTGCCGTTTGCGATCACCTATGCGATTGCGAACGTCGCGTTGACGTTGCTCGGACCGCTCGTGGTCGGGCTGGTTTAACCCGGTTTAGCGCACGCATTTATCGATCTCTCTAACGCCTGCCTCAACTGAAAGTTTCACACGCGAGGCCGGCGTCATTCACTTGCACACTGGAGAACGCATCATGGCAAAAGAGAAAAGCGGCAAGAAACAAGGCGACATGGCTCAAGCCGGCTTCGCGGCGCTCAGCCCGTTCGAACTCAAGGACGAACTGATCAAGGCCGCCGGCGGCGGCGCGGTAGAGCGTGCCGCCAACGCGTCGATGCTCAACGCCGGCCGCGGCAACCCGAACTTCCTCGCGACGATTCCGCGCCACGGCTTCTGGCAGCTTGGTCTCTTCGCGATGCGCGAGTCGGAGCGTTCGTTTGCCTATATGCCGGAAGGCGTGGGCGGGTTCCCGCGTCGCGAAGGGCTCACGGAGCGCTTCGATCTGTTCCTGCGCGAAAACAAGGGCGTACCGGGCATCGACTTTTTGCGTGGTGTGGTGTCGTATGTGCGCGATCAGCTCGGGCTCTCCGCGGGCGACTTTCTCTATGAAATGTGCGAGGGCATTCTCGCCTCGAACTATCCGGTGCCGGACCGGATGCTCAAGTTGTCCGAACTGATCGTTGGGCAGTATCTGCGCAAGGAGATGATCGGCAACCATCCGTTTGTCGGCGAATTCGACGTGTTCGCGGTGGAAGGCGGCACGGCGGCGATGACTTACATCTTCAACACGATGCGCGAGAATCACCTGATCAAGCCCGGTGACACGATCGCGCTTGGCTTGCCGATCTTCACGCCGTACATCGAAATTCCGCGTCTCAACGACTATCAGCTCAACGTCGTGAATCTCGAGGCGGACGTTGCGAACGGCTGGCAGTATTCGAAGAAGGAACTCGACAAGCTGCGCGATCCGAAGGTGAAGGCGTTCTTCCTTGTGAACCCGAGCAATCCGCCTTCGGTGAAGATCGACGACGAGAGCCTTCAATACATCGCCGACATCGTCAAGGAACGCCCCGATCTGATTCTATTGACCGACGACGTGTACGGCACTTTCGCCGACGATTTCGTCTCGCTGTTCGCGCTCGCGCCGAAGAACACGATTCTTGTGTACTCTTACTCGAAGTATTTCGGCGCAACCGGCTGGCGTCTCGGCGTGATCGCGACGCATCGCGACAACGTACTCGACAAACTGATTGGCGAGTTGCCGAAAGAAGCGAAGAACCAGCTGCACGAGCGTTATGAATCGATCACGACTGAACCGGACAAGCTCAAGTTCATCGATCGCCTCGTCGCCGACAGTCGCACTGTCGCGCTGAATCACACCGCCGGTTTGTCGACGCCGCAGCAGGTGCAGATGGTGTTGTTCTCGCTGTTCTCGTTGATGGACACGCCGGACGCGTATAAGAACGCGTTGAAGCGTTTGATCCGCAAGCGCAAGCAGGCGCTGTACGAAGAGGTGGGTATTTCGTTCGAGGACAGCGATCCGAATCAGGTCGATTACTACACGATTCTCGACATCGAGTTCCTCGGCGAGCGCATGTTCGGTCGCGAGTTCGTCGAGTGGCTGCTGAAGAACACCGAGCCGTCGGAGTTGCTGTTCCGCCTCGCGCGCGAGGCGCGTGTGGTGCTGTTGCCGGGACGCGGCTTCGGTACGCAGCATCCCTCGGGGCGGGTATCGCTCGCGAACCTGAACGAGTCGGACTATCGGCAGATCGGCCGCGCGATGCGCAAGCTGATCGAGGAGTATGTCGAGCGGTATAACGCGGCAACCGGCAAGAAGCTCGATAAGACCAAAGTGAAGTAAAAAAACTTGCGCAATCGCGCGGATCGGTGAATGATCGGACGAACGGCCCCGCCAGTGTCACTGCTGGCGGGGCCGCTTGTTCCTTTGCGTCCTGACTTTCACGTACCGATCATGCCGACATCATCGCTCTCTACCGAATCCGTTTCCCACCTTGTGCCCTGCCCGGTGGTCGAATCGCTCGACGCCATTCTTCCCGAAGAACCGTTGCTGATGATGGGCGCCGGTCCCGTGCCGATTCCCGCGGCGGTCGCGAAGGCCAATACGGTGGTGATCAATCACCTGGGTAATACGATGGTGAAGGTGATTGGCCAGGTGAAGACCATGGCGCGCTACGTCTTCCAGACGAATTCGAAGTGGGTGCTGGGGGTCGCAGGGCCGGGTTCAGCCGCGATGGAAATGGCGATCTCCAACCTGGCGTGGGAAGGCACGCGCGTGCTGAGCATCAGGAACGGTTTTTTCAGCGAGCGGATGGCGGAGATGGGTCGGCGAGTCGGCGCACACGTTGTCACGCTCGATGTCGAGGACGGCACGGTGGCGAGTCTCGACGCGGTTGCCGAGGCGATCCGCCGCGAGCGGCCAGAGATTGTCACGGTGGTGCAGGGCGAGACGTCCAACACCGTGTGGAATCATCACCTGAAGGACATTGCGGCGCTGGCGAAAGCGGCGGGCGCGCTGGTCATTGTCGACGCGGTGTGCACGCTGAGCACGATGCCGCTGGAGATGGATGCGTGGGGGATCGATGCGGTGATTACGGGCGGGCAGAAGGGGTTGTCCTCGATCCCGGGTGTTTCGCTGATCGCGTTTTCGGATGAGGCATGGGCACGTGTGAAGGGTCGTACGGCGGCGAATGCGCATTGGTGTCTTGATGCTTCGCTGGCGGAGAATTTCTGGCATAACGCGGGGTATCACTATACGGCGCCGGTTTCCGGCGTGCTTGCTTTGCATGAGGCGCTGCGTCTTGTTTGCGCCGAGACGCTTGAGAAGCGCTTTGCGCGGCACTTGAAGTGTTCGGTGGCGTTGCAGGCGGGGATTACTGCATTGGGCTTGCAGTTGTATGCGCCGGCGCCTTGCCGGTTGAATTCGGTGGTCGGTATTGTTGTGCCGGAGCGGTTGAGTCCTGCTGATATTTGTGGGCACATTTCGCGGCACCATCAGGTGGAAATCTCGGGTTCGTTTGGTTTGCCGATCGTGCGGATCGGGCAGATGGGGGAGCAGTGCCGGGAGCACAATCTGTTTCGCACGTTGCATGCGCTTGGGCGGACGATGGTGGATCTTGGGGTTAAGGTTGAGTTGCCGGCTGGCGTGGCGGCGCTTGAGAGAGGGTTGTCGGAGGGGAAATAAGGGTTTGGGCCTGGTCGGCGGTTTGTTGTTGGTCTGGGTTTTGGGGCTTTCCTTGCTGTGGTAGTTGTCTCTGTTCTGCTGCTGGTCTTTTGGCCTTTCCTTGTTGTGTTAGTGGTCTATTGGCGTTGCCCCTGTGCGGGGCGGCACCTACTTTTCTTTGCCGGCCGCAAAGAAAAGTAGGCAAAAGAAAGCGGCTCAAACCGCTAATTCTTAAGCGGGTCCCCTGGCTTGGAGGGGGTAGTGGTGCATCTGGAATCTGTCGCCTCGCACACTCCGCGTTAGCGACAAGGCGCTCATCAGCTCCCACTCCGCACTATGTGCGTCGCGGACGGGTCTGCCTGGGAAACCAGCGGCTTCGCTTCGCGCAGCGGGAGCCGTCGGCTCCGCCTCGGCGAGATGCCCCCGCTCTGATTGGCCAACCCCCAATTCGGAAATGTCGGTGCTTTGCTTTCGCTTTCGCGGTGCGATCGCGATCGCTGCCGCGGTTGCACTCGCAGCAGCGGGGCAACAGCGAGCAGAGAGCCGGGGCAAACGGGAGAGTGAGGCCGCGGCCTGGTGACAGCGATGCGCCGACGAGTCCGAATCCGAACAAATCGAGGCGCGAAAACCGCAGCGGGCGAATCAAGGCGCGAGATCGCAGCGGGCGGATCAAGGCGTGAAACCGCAGCGGGCGGATCGGGGGTGGAAGCCGTAGCGGGGTGGCGATATGAACGGGGTATCGGTGCGCGCAGCGCCGCCGGAGGTATGACTGCCTTGTCACTTGGGCGGAATGTGCGAGGCGACAGATTCCAGATGCACCACTACCGTTACTGCGCGGGGGACCCGCTTAAGAATTAGCGGTTTGAGCCGCTTTCTTTTGCCTACTTTTCTTTGCGGCAGGCAAAGAAAAGTAGGTGCCGCCCCGCACAGGGGCAACGCTAATAGACCACTAACAATTCAAGGAAAGGCCAAAAGACCAACCCAAACAGACCACTACCAAAGCAAGGAAAGGCCAAAAGACCAGAAGGGCAACGCCAAACCAAACCACAAACCCAGCAAGGCACCGCCCAAATTCCAGATCAACAAAAAACCCGCCGACCAGGCAACAACAATCAAGTCGCCGCAGGCGCATTCGGCGCCCGCGCATTGCGCAAATACATCATAGTCGACAGCACAACAGCCATCGCAGACGCGACCGCCGCAAACAAAAACACCTGCGCATAGCCGAACTCCCCAGCGATATACCCGGCCAACGGCCCGGTAATCCCCAACGAGAGATCGAGAAACACGGAATACGCCGACAAAGCTGCCCCGCGGCTAGCCGGCGGCACAAGCCCAACCGCTTCAACCCCAAGAGCCGGAAACACCAAAGCAAACCCAAACCCGGTCAACGCAGCCCCCGCAAGCGCAATATGCGGCTCAGGCGCCAACCACAACATCAACAGCCCGGCACACTCAAACGAAAACGAAGCAATCGCGACACGAAACCCGCCATAAACCTTGATCGTATTGGCAAACAACAGGCGCGCGCCGATAAACAGCGTGCCAAAAACAGTCAGCGACAAAGCCGCATTGGGCCAATGCCGTGCCGCATAAAACAGCGTAATGAACGTCGCAATCGACCCAAAGCCGGCCGAGCCCAGCGCCAACCCGATCCCATGCGGCAACACCCGCGTGAACACGCTCCGGTACGACATCCGCTCGCCATGCACAATCGGCACAGGCGCGATAAGCCGCGCCAGATAAAACCCAAGCCCCGCCAGCAAAATCACCAGAATGCCCAACGCGGCGAACCCGATCGAATGCGCAATCGCAACACCCAGCGGCGCGCCAATCGCGAGCGCGCCATACGTTGCAATGCCGTTCCACGAAATCACCCGGGCGTTGTTGCTCGTGCCCACCCGGCCGATCCCCCACAGAATCGCACCCGTCCCGCACAGACTTTCGCCGAATCCAAGCACCAGTCGGCTGCACACCAGCAACGCCAGGCTCAGCACCGGCCAGCGCCCGCACAACACGGCCAGCAGCAACAGAACCCCACTCGCGCCACAACCCAGCAAGCCTATCGACACGGTCCGCTTCGGCCCCAATGTGTCGGCCGAACGGCCGGCAAGCGGCCGCGATGCCAGCGTCGCGAGGTACTGAACGCTAATCGCCGCGCCCGCCAGGATCGCGCTGTATCCGAGGTCGTCATGAACGTAGCCCGGCAGCACCGCGAGCGGAATTCCGATCGTCAGGTAGCAAAGAAACGTGAAAAAGACGACCGGAATGATCTGCATGGTCGTCGAAAATTCGCTGCGAGGTGTCGCTGAGTCGGTGGGCATGGGGAAAACGAGACTTGAAAACGGCGGAAAGGCGTGATTTTCCCATGGAACCGATTCCCTTGCAGGGATTGCTTAATAGCGTTACCACCCGAAAAACGGTGCCAGAGCTATATAAAGGTCGCTTCTATCTCCATGGAGGCGAGCTTTTCGTGCGCCATGCATCAGAAGGCCAAGATCCAGAATGGCGATAAAGACGATATTGTTGTGAAAATACGGAAAACCAGCCATATCAACATAAGTCAACCGCCCCCTAAACCCGTCTCGATATCGTTTTGCGGATATGTCCCGCATGCGGTCCCCGCTATGGGTTGTATTTATTGACGGTGATAGTTTTCGAACCATCATCGCAGCACGTCCCACGGACACAGAACATTGAGAGTAACGAGACATGACTGAGCCGATTCGCTTCTACCACCGCAACGCGATCCGCGAGATCAAGGACGCGCCCGTCACCCGCACCGTCCTGCAGTATCTGCGCGAAGACGCGCATTGCACGGGCACCAAGGAAGGCTGCGCCGAAGGCGACTGCGGCGCGTGCACGGTCGTGATCGGTGAGCGCAACGAGGCGGGCGGCGTCGATTTCAAGGCGGTGAACGCCTGCATCCAGTTCGTGCCGACCCTTGACGGCAAAGCGCTTTACACCGTCGAAGACCTGCGTCAGCCTGACGGCTCGCTGCATCCGGTGCAGGAAGCGATGGTCGAGTGCCATGGCTCGCAGTGCGGCTTCTGCACGCCGGGCTTCGTGATGTCGATGTGGTCGCTGTACGAAAAGCACGGCCACGAACATAGCTGCGCGAACAGGACCGTGCCGTCACGCGAAGCGATCAGCAACGCGCTGACCGGAAATCTGTGCCGTTGCACCGGCTATCGTCCGATCGTCGACGCAGCCGTGCGCATGTTCGAAGCCCCCGCGCCGAAGGCGCCGGTCAACGTCGAGGCGCTGTCGAAAACGCTCGCCACGCTCGAGCGCAAGGACACCTTCCACTACCAGCACGCCGGACAGCAGTTCAATGCGCCGCGCACCGTCGACGCGCTCGCGAAAATCAAGGAAGCCGAACCGGCCGCCCGCATCCTCGCCGGCAGCACGGACATCGGTTTGTGGGTGACCAAGCAGATGCGCGAACTGGGCAACATCGTCTACGTCGGCCAGATCGCCGAGCTGCAAAAGCTCGAAACCAATGACGACTGGATCGAGATCGGCGCGGGCGTAACGGTCGAGAAGGCGTACGCTGAGCTGGCGAAGCAATATCCGGAACTCCATGAAATGTGGCAACGCTTCGCATCGCTGCCGATCCGCAATGCCGGCACGCTCGGCGGCAACGTCGCCAACGGTTCGCCGATCGGCGATTCGATGCCAGGCCTCATCGCACTCGGCGCGCATGTGATCGTGCGCGGCGGTGAGATCGAACGCGAAATGCCGCTCGAAGATCTGTACCTCGCGTATCAGAAGAAGGACATGGCCGAGCATGAGTTCGTCGTCGGGATCAAGGTGCCGACCCGTACCGGCGCGCGCAAGAACCTGCAGTTCCGCACCTACAAACTGTCGAAGCGTTTCGACTCGGACATCTCGGCCGTGTGCGCCGCGTTCTCCTTCATCGCCGACGGCAACCTGATCCGCGAGCCGCGCATTGCGTTCGGCGGCATGGCCGCCACACCGAAGCGCGCGACGCACGCCGAAGCCGTGCTGCGCGACGCCGAATGGCACGAAGCCACCGCGCAGGCCGCGATGCTCGCGCTCGGCAACGACTACGCGCCGCTCAGCGACATGCGCGCGACCAGCAACTACCGCCTCGAAGCGGCGAAGAACACCTTGTACCGCTTCTGGCTCGAAACGCGTCCGAACAATCCGCTGCCGAGAAGCGCGCTGGATGTTCGCGCGGTTGCCGCTGCCTGCGCCCCGGTCGGCGCAAGCGCCTGAGACGCCACAAGGATACGGAGAACACAAGAATGAACCAGCATGCCGAACCGTTCCTGAAAGACCTTCAGGATCTCGACGACTTTACCCAGGTCCACATCTCGCGTCCGCACGAGTCCGCGCATCTGCACGTGAGCGGCCGCGCAACCTACACCGACGACATCCCGACGCTCGCCGGCACGCTGCATGCCGCGCTCGGCCTGTCGCCGAAAGCGCACGCGAAGATCGTCTCGATGTCGCTCGATAAGGTGCGTGCCACGCCCGGCGTGGTTGCGATCTTCACCGCGCAGGATATCCCCGGCGTCAACGACGTCGGCCCGATCATCCACGGCGACGATCCGATTCTCGCCGACGGCGTCGTGCAATACGTCGGCCAGCCGATGTTCATCGTGGTCGCGACCTCGCATGAAACCGCGCGTCTCGCCGCGCGCCGCGCCGAAGTCGTCTACGAAGAGCTGCCCGCGATCCTGACCGCGCAACAGGCGCGCGCCGCGAACCAGCACGTCCTGCCGCCGATGAAACTCGCGCGCGGCGACGCCGGCACGAAGATCGCCCGTGCAGCGCATCGCGAAGCCGGTGAGATGCTGCTCGGCGGCCAGGAACAGTTCTATCTGGAGGGCCAGATTTCGTACGCGGTGCCGAAGGACGACGACGGCATGCACGTCTACTGCTCGACGCAGCACCCGACCGAAATGCAGCACATGGTCGCGCACGCGCTGGGCGTGGCCTCGCACAACGTGCTGATCGAATGCCGCCGCATGGGCGGCGGTTTCGGCGGCAAGGAATCGCAATCGGGTCTGTTCGCGTGCTGCGCGGCGCTGGCTGCATGGAAGCTGCTGTGCCCGGTCAAGCTGCGTCCGGACCGCGACGACGACATGATGGTGACCGGCAAGCGCCACGATTTCCACTACACGTATGAAGTGGGCTACGACGATAAAGGCGTGATCGACGGCGTGAGCGTCGACATGACCTCGCGTTGCGGTTTCTCCGCCGACCTGTCCGGTCCGGTGATGACGCGCGCGCTGTGCCACTTCGACAACGCGTACTGGCTGTCCGACGTGTCGATCGACGGCTTCTGCGGCAAGACCAACACGCAATCGAATACCGCGTTCCGCGGCTTCGGCGGTCCGCAGGGCGCGTTCGCGATCGAGTACATCATGGACAACGTCGCGCGCTCGGTCGGCGAGGATTCGCTCGACGTGCGCCGCCGCAATCTGTACGGCAAGACCGAGCGCAACCAGACGCCGTATGGTCAGGTAGTCGAAGACAACGTGATTCACGAATTGATCGACGAACTCGAGGCGACCAGCGAATACCGCGCGCGTCGTGCGGCGATCAACGAGTTCAATGCGAACAATGAAGTGCTGAAGAAGGGTCTCGCGCTCACGCCGGTCAAGTTCGGCATCGCGTTCAACGTGACCCACTTCAATCAGGCCGGCGCGCTGGTCCACATCTACACCGACGGCTCCGTGCTGGTGAACCACGGCGGCACCGAAATGGGCCAGGGTTTGAACACCAAGGTCGCGCAGGTCGTCGCGCATGAACTGGGGATCGGCTTCAACCGCATTCGCGTGACGGCGACCGATACGAGCAAGATCGCCAATACGTCGGCAACCGCCGCATCGACCGGTTCGGACCTGAACGGCAAGGCGGCGCAAGATGCCGCGCGTCAGTTGCGCGAACGTCTGTCGGCGTTTGCCGCCGAGCGTTTCGGCGCAGGACAGGTGGCGGCGTCGGACGTGCGTTTCGTCCACGATCGCGTGGTGGTCGGCGAAGTGATCGTGCCGTTCGAAGAAGTGATCGCGAAGGCCTATGTCGCGCGTATCCAGCTCTGGTCGGACGGCTTCTACGCAACGCCGAAGCTCTATTGGGATCAATCGAAGCTGCAAGGCCGGCCGTTCTACTACTACTCGTACGGCGCGGCCGTGTCGGAAGTGGTGATCGACACGCTGACCGGCGAAATGCGCGTGCTGCGCGCGGACGCTTTGCATGACGTGGGCGCGTCGCTGAACCCTGCGCTCGACGTCGGTCAGGTGGAAGGCGCGTTCATTCAGGGTATGGGCTGGCTCACAACCGAGGAACTGTGGTGGAACGCAGGCGGCAAGCTGATGACGCACGCGCCGTCCACCTACAAGATTCCGACCGTCAACGATACGCCGCCCGATTTCCGCGTGCGCCTGTTCAAGAACCGCAACGCGGAGGACAGCATCCATCGCTCGAAGGCGACCGGCGAGCCGCCGCTGCTGCTGCCCTTCTCGGTGTTCTTTGCGGTGCGCGACGCCATCTCGGCCGTGGGCGATCACAAGGTCAATCCGCCGCTGAACGCGCCTGCGACCAGCGAGGAAATCCTCAAGGCAGTCGGCGCCGTGCGGGCAGCGACCGCGGCGGCGCGGCAGTAAGCGCGTTGTGCGCATGGCGTGGCCTTTCGCGGATCGCGCCATGATCGGCTAACACACTGACCCGCCAACGCAATTGTGCAATCATTGAAACCAACTGGATTGATCGCCATGAACGATTTTTCTTCCGTTCAGATCGGCCGGCGCAGCGCCGAGCAAGCACCGCGTCCGGCACCGATGCACATCGTGCTGTTCGGCGCGGGGCACGTCGGCCATGCGCTCGTCACGCTGCTCGGCAGCTTGCCGTGCGTCGTCCAGTGGGTCGATGAGCGCGATGAACTGTTCCCTGACGAAACGCCCGCCAACGTGCAGGTCGAAGCAACCGACACGCCGGATGCGATCGTCGATACGGCGCCGCCCGGCGCGTATTTTCTCGTGATGACGCATAACCATGCGCTCGACTTTTCGCTTGCCGCGCGCATCATGCGGCGGCGCGATTTCACCTACTTCGGCATGATCGGGTCTAAAACGAAGCGCGTGAAATTCGAGCGCCGTTTGCTGGATCGCGGGGTGGATCTGGATCGGCTGGCGGAGATGACGTGCCCGATCGGCGTCGGCGGCATTGTCGATAAAGCACCTGCGGCCATCGCGGTCGCGGTGTGTGCGGAGTTGCTGCAGATCCGTACTCGCCAGGCTATGGCGCAGGCAGCGACACAGAAGCTCTGCGCGAGCGTGTGAACCGGTAGAGCAAGACACCTGGCATCAGGCGTTCAGCGTAAGTTCAAGCCAGCAGTTCAAACGAGAACGTCAGTCCGCCGCGGCTGACGTTGTCTTTTTCGGCGGCCCTTTTGTGCGCCGAACCTTCTGTGCGACCAGTGCGTCCGACACTTGCGACATCAGGGTACGCAGCCAGCCGATATCGCTCGGCCGGTCCGGCTGCGGATGCCATAGCTGATAACACTTGATGCGCGGAAACGGAATCGGCACGTCGACCACCGCAAGCGGCAGCATGTTGGCGTAGTGCATCGCGAACCGGCGTGTCGTCGTGAAGATCAGATCCGATTGCAGCAGCGTTTGCGGCACGAGGCCGAAGTAAGGCAGCGTGGCGACGATGCGCCGCTCTGCGCGGGCCCGTGCGAAGCCGATGTCGACGGCGCCGCCGCTCGCGCCGCTATAGGGCGTTGGCGCGAGATGCGGCGCGGCGAGGTAGGCTTCGCGCGTCATCGGCGCGCGTGCGAGCGGATGATCGGCGCGCATCAGACACACCACCGTATCGGAGAACAGATCGCTGCGTTCGAAACGCGGCTCGGGTTTCGGCCAGTTGCCGATCACCAGATCGAGTTCGCCTGCGTCGAGCGCGGCCGAATGATCGAGCATTGGGCTCAGCGAATCGATCTCCAGACGCGCATGCGGCGCCGCTTCGCGAAATTGCGCGATCACGGTGGGCATGAAGAAGTCGTTCAGATAATCCGGCGCGGCCACGCGGAAGGTGCGGCGCGAGCGGCCGGCATCGAAGTCGCCGTGCGGCGTCGCCACGAAATCGACTTCGCGCAGCACACGTTGCGCCGAGGCCAGCAAGGATTCGCCGTATTCCGTCGGCACCATGCCGGACTTGCCGCGCACGAGGATCGGGTCGTTCAGCGTTTCGCGCAATTTGCGCAGCGCCGTGCTGATGGCGGGCTGGGTCTGGTTCAGACGTAGCGCGGTTTGTGTGACGCTGCGCTCGACGATCAGCGTGCGCAGCACGCGCACAAGCCAGATGTCGAGGGAGGCGGCGGAGTCGTCGTCCATGGTTCAGGGGAGGCGATGCAAGCAGGTCAGGTCCGGATGAAGCGTCTTACGGAGCTGCCGGCGAGCCGGATCGCGAGAGCAGGGCGCAAAGGTTATAACCTTAGGCCGTTTATGGTGTGGCGGCATAGCGGGCACGGTATGGCCGGCATCAGGACGGGCTTTTTGGCGCAATCAGGCCCGCAAAAGCGAGCCTGATTGCACGAACATTACTTTTTGCTTTCGCTCAAACGTCCGCAAGTCCCGAAGGCAGCGAGCTGATCCGTTTCACTTCCTTCGAGTCGAGCCAGTTCGGGGTGCGCGCGCAATACAGCACCATGGGCAACGCGTCTTCGCCCCAGAACAATTGATCGTTCAGAAAGAAGGTCGGCACGCCGTACACGCCCAGACCGATTGCGTCCGTGGTGTTGCGTTGCAGTTGCGCTTTCACTTCTTCACTCTTGATGAGTTCCGGGCCGTCCGGCATGCCCACGCGCTCGCACAGTTCGGCGAATGCGGTATCGCTGGACGGATCGCGGCCTTCGCGCCAGATGAAACGGAAAATCTCGCGTACGAAGCCGATATCGCCCTTCGCCGCGGTGGCGAGCAGGAGCGGTTTCATCGAATCGAACGGATGGGCCGGCGGCATTTTGAACGGAATGCCGAGTTGCTCCGCGCGAAACAGCGCGTGGCGATACATGAAAGTGCGCTTTGCGGGCACGCTGTAAGCGGGCCGTTGGCCCCAATGGCGATACAACTCGTTCAGCACGACCGGCGTGAACGCGAAGTCGAAGCCCGGCCATTTGTCGTGTTGCTCAAGCAACAGGTACGTGAACGGCGAGACAAAATCGTAAAACCACAGCGGTTGCCTGGCGTCGATGCCAACGGTCATAAATGTCTCCCGGATTGCCTGTTCCAGACGATGTTGTCTGCTGAATCGTCGGATTTGTAATGATCTTACGCGGTGCAGCCGAGGCTTGCACCGATCAATATGACTTTGGACCCGCGACGGCCGGTTCGGATCCGCCGCCGGACTCGCCCGGTGCATCTGGATCGCCGGGCTCGTCCGGCTCGCCCGCGGCGTCGCGCTGGGCCTCGCGGCTGTGAGTGAGCCGCTCGCGCACGAAGCCGATATGCTCACGCAGCACGTAGAACTGATCCGCATAGGCGAGCGGCATTTTCAGACCGTTCACCGATTCTTCGATCGCATCGAGCCGTTCGATCAGCGACGCGCGTTCGCTGGCCGAATGCTCGCTGAGCGCGCTTCGCTCGATCGCGATCAGCGCGCCGTACCAGCGGTAGATGCGCGACTTCACCCGCCACGTGTACAGAGAAGGCACCACGCGCAGCGCCGGAATCAGCAGCACGATCAGCGGCACCACGACCACCAGCAGCCGGTCTGCGAGACTGGCCAGCCAGAACGGCAGGACCCGGTAGAGGAAGCTCTTGCCCGATTTGTAGTATCGGGCGGCGTCGTCGCTGATCGGGAAGTCGTGCGCGAGCGGCGCGGGGAATTCACCGGCGCGCTGCAGGATGTTTGCCTTGCCGTGGACCTCGCGTGCCGCTTCGATCAGCAGATCGGAGAGGGCCGGATGCAGCGAGTCGCGCGCCACCAGTTCGGCGGTCGGCGCCACCATGTGCATCGGCGCGGCCGGCAGATTCTTGCCGAGGTCGAATGCACCCATCGGTATCTGAAGCTGCGTCAGATAGGGGAACCGGCGGGTATAAGCATCGGCTTGGGTGAAATCGTAGAACTGCACATTCGGCGTGCGGTTCAGCTTGCCCATCACCGCCGGTTGTGCCGAATCGCCGGCCAGAAAAGCCGCGTCGACCTTGCCGGCAACGAGGGCCTGGGCGGCGTCGTCGCCCGAGAGCGGCAGCAGTTTGGTCGGGCCGCCCGGCACGATGCCATTGGCCTTGAGCAGCGCGAGCGCCAGTTCACGCGTGCCACTGCCCTCGGCGCCGACCGCGAGGCGCAAGCCCTTGAATTCGGAGAGCCGGCTGATGGTCGGTCCGTGATAGAAGATCGCCAGCGGCACATAGGCGACACTGCCGAGCGACATCAGGTCCGGACTGACCGGGCCGGGCGAAATGCCGTCTTGCACGAAGGCGACGTCGACGTTCGACCTGGGGTCCGAAAGCCGCTTCAGATTCTGCACCGAGCCTTCCGAGGGCAGTACGTTCAGGGTGATACGGTTGCGCGCCAGAATCGCCTTGTACTTCTGCGCGGCGTTCCAGAAGGTGCTGCCTTCAGGGCCGGCGCTGATCGTCAGCGTATTGGGCGGCGCGGGCTGGATCAGGCGCACGGCGACCCAGATCGCCGCGACGGCGATCAGCACGAGTGGTCCGAACGAGACCGCCAGATCGCGCCAGGAGATCGCGACAAAACGGGCGACGAGGCGGGGAGGGCGTTTGCGGCCGGTGGCTGGCTTCATCGGGTGACGTGACGGCTACGGTCGAAAGTGGACAGGGTGGCGGCGCTGTGCGGCACGCGAACCGGGACGAGGCGCGCGCCATGCCGGGCCGGCGACCACGCCGAACCGGCACGCCGCACGGCAGCGCGCGTCGCGCCGATGGTACCCGAGAATCGCGCGGTGGCGCAGCGCCGGGCCGGCGCGGGCGCTGTCAAACCCGTAACAATTCGTGAACAGCGAGTGAACAGCGAGTGAACAGCGAGTGAACAGCGTGTGAACAGCCCGTGAAGGGGAAATGACCGAAGCATGAATGACGCACGAATGGTCCATGACGGCCTCGTGAGCGGCCGGTGAACCGGCTCCCGGCCAAAAATATGAACAGTGCATGAATAAAACACGATCCATGACCGGATGACAACCAGCAGCCACCTCGAGGGATGACTAAACCCTTTGCGCTTCTGGCGCGGCTAGATTAAATTGTGCATCGCCGTCGCGAACAAATGTTTGCGCGGCGTGACCCGGCACGACAGACAAGAACCGGGCACGCCGGCGGACTTCGCGGCTTGCCGGCTCTCGTACCGCATGTATGCGTGGATGCGCATGCGATAACGGCGGCCGGCTTCTCTCGCCTCTCGCACACCGTGTTGCAGCCATAGTCGGCCGTCGCTGAGCCGCGCCTTGTCGCGTCCAGGATGGCCGCCCGTAGTCGTAACGAAGCCGCTGCTGGTATATGCGGTCCAATGTGTAGCTAAGGAGAATAGAAACTATGAAATCGGTCGGTTTTCTGAAAACGCTGGGCTCGGTCGTGGCAATGGTGGTGGCGTGCAACGTGTACGCTCAGGCAAGCGATGCAACGATGGGCACGACCGCCGCGCCGGCTGCAAGCGCCAAGGCCACCAAGAAGGCGAATGGCCAACTCGGCCGCAAGGTGCGCAGCGCGCTTGCCAAGGCGCAAGGTATCGACGTGTCGAACATCGCCGTGCGTGCTCGTGGCGGTGCGGTGACCCTGACGGGCTCGGTGCCTGATCAAGGCCAGATCGACAATGCCGGTACGGTGGCCAAGGGCGTTGCCGGCGTGACGTCGGTAACCAACAAGCTGACCGTTGTACAGCAGTAAGACAGTTGCAATCGGCAGGCCGCATCAGGCGGCCTGGCTCCAGCAGTTTGCAACTGGCGCACGAGGCGCCGGCAGGCGCGCAAAGCTGTATCGGAGGGCGTGGGCGATTCAAGATCGTTATGCGCCATTCTGAGGCATGCCAGTGCGAGGGCTCCGGCTAATACCCGGAGCTTTTTTTTCGCTTTATTTTTCGTGGCGATTATTTTTAAAGCGGCGATGATGGCTTAGACCCGTTGCGGGTCGAACGCCTGCGCCGCAACGGCCCCTGCGTGCGCTGCGACACACAATTAACGCGTCATGAAGCGTACTGTGATGTGAGGGAAACGGGAGCCTTCGCCATGGACATCACGCTTTTGCGCTACACCGATTTGCCTATCGGCGATCGGGCGGCTTTCGAACTGGTATGCGCACGGCACGGCTTTGCGCCGGTGCATTTCGACATCAGCGCCCGCCTGAATCCGGGCGAGGCTCCACATGAGCGCCTCGTCACGGTTCGCCGCGGCGGCTGGGCACAGAGTTATCCGGACCGTCGCGGGCAATGGGTCAAGCAGTTCGAAGCCGATCTGACCTGCCGGTTTTTCAAATAGAAACGCAAGCGGGGCCGCCAGCGCCGCCGTCTATGTCTCTCAGGCTTCACGCCAGCACGAGGCGCACACCGACCAGCGTGAGCGTGGCGGCGAGCACGTTGCGCAGCAGCGCGTCCGGTGCCTTTGACGACAGATAGCTGCCAATCGCGATGCCGGGCAGCGAACCCACCAGCAGCGACAACAGCATCGACCAGTCGATCGAACCCAGCAGCCAGTGCCCCGCGCCCGCCAGCAGTGTGAGCGGCACCGCATGCGCGATATCGGAGCCGACGATGCGCGTGGTCGGCAGCAACGGATAGAGCAGCAGCAGCACCGTCACGCCGATGGCGCCGGCCCCCACCGAAGTCAGCGACACCAGCGCGCCCAGCACCGCGCCGGTCAACATGGTGAGCGCGAGCGTGCGGCCTTGCCGCGGAGCGCGCTGACGGCGCGCTCCGAGCGCCGCGAGTTGCGGACGGAAGACCAGCGCCACGGCGGTGACCAGCAGCGCGGCGCCGAGCACGATCTGGATCAGCCGGCTCGCGCCCGGCGTGTCCATCCCGTACCGATGCAGCAGGATCAAGGTGAGGGTGGCGGCCGGTACGCTGCCGGCCGCGAGACGCAGTGTGATCTGCCAGTCGACGGAGCCTTTCAGGCCGTGTACCAGTGTGCCCGTCGCCTTGGTGGCGGCCGCGTACAGCAGG
Organism: Paraburkholderia sp. BGA-UO-ETr-F12; assembly: GCF_059567945.1. Taxonomy (NCBI): domain Bacteria; kingdom Pseudomonadati; phylum Pseudomonadota; class Betaproteobacteria; order Burkholderiales; family Burkholderiaceae; genus Paraburkholderia; species Paraburkholderia sp. BGA-UO-ETr-F12. The sequence continues at coordinate 163,104 of NZ_JCAQOZ010000065.1, forward strand.
TCGGTGCCGACCGCGGTAGCCGGATGCACGTTGAACAGCAGAACCAGGATCGGCGTCATCAGCGAGCCGCCGCCGACACCCGTCAGGCCGACCAGGAAGCCGACGAACAGGCCGGAGACGGAGTACAGCAGATCGATGTGGGGAAGAGCCATTGAGCGGACCGGTGACGGTCGGGTGGGTTGGACGGATCAGGCGGCAAGGCCTACGCGCACCGGCCTTCGAGTGTCGGCGAAGGTCGGCGGCAGGCGCGTGGCGGCACGGCGAAAGCCGCTATTGTCGCAAAACTGCCGCGCTTGCGTACGAAGCGCGCCGCCAGGCCTTAAACCCCACTCAAAGCGCGCGGCGAATTTCGACGATACCGAATGCCGCCAGCGTGAACCCAACGATCCGGTCGATCGCGACGCGCAACTTGCTGCCGATCGCATGACGCGCGAGCGACACCACCGTCACGAGAAAACACCACCACGCGATCGAACCGCAAAATACGCCGCCGACCGTGGTCAATGCGATGCTCGATGAAAATGCCCCACGCGGCGCGAGTGTCGTGAACAGCGCGGCGAACATGATGACGGTTTGCGGATTGGTCAGCGTGAGCAGCAATGAACTCGCATACGCGCGCAGCGCGCCGGCGCGGCCCACCTGCGCGAGTTTGCCGTTAGCGTCGCTGCCGCCATTGCCGTTGGCGGCTTCCGCGGGAGCTTTCTGCAACAGCGTGCGCACGCCGAGATACAGCAGGAACAGGCCGGCGACCAGATGCAAGGGGCGGTCGTAGGCCAGCATGAACTGCGAAATGCCGACGAGGCCGAGCGCCGCGATCAGGCCGTAAACCGCGTCGCCGGTTGCAATGCCGAAGCCGATCGCGAGCCCCGCGCGCGGGCCGCCCGTCAGCGTGCGGCGAATGCACAGCATGCCCATCGGGCCGACCGGTGCGGCAATCGCGAGGCCCACACCGGCGGAGGTGACGAAGAGACTGGCGGTGGACATGGAGAGCCTTGATAGGTTGTTCTGTTCGGTGGTGGGCCGCGCGCTGCGCTTCTAGTGTGCGGGCAGGCGTCCGGCCGGCGCGTCCACAAGCATAGTCGGAGCGAAAATCCCGGGCAAGCTGCCCGCCGCGTTCCTCGGGCATAATTTTCCCACTCCGAACTCCCAGGGCGCGCCCGTCCATGTGGCAAATCGATCAGGTGACACTGCGCTTGTTTATCGCCGTCTGCGAGGAAGGCACGATCGCGCGCGCGGCCGAACGCGAATTCATTGCGCCGTCCGCGGTCAGCAAGCGGCTCGCCGATCTCGAAGCGCTGGTCGACGTCGCGCTGCTCTCGCGCAGCCAGCGCGGCGTGCGCGCGACCGCCGCCGGGGAGGCGCTGCTCAGGCACGCGCGGCTCATCATGCGGGGCCACGAACGTCTGCAGGCCGAGCTCAGCGAATACGCGGCCGGCGCGCGCGGTCATGTACGGGTGCTGGCGAACGTGTCGTCGATGGTCGAGTTCTTGCCCGAGGCGCTGTCGGTGTTTCTGAAGGCCAATCCGCAGATTCGCGTCGATGTCGAAGAGCGCGTCAGTACCGAGATCGTGCGCGGTCTGGAAGAGGGCGTGGCAGATCTCGGCATCTGCCGCGATTCGGTGCCTATGGGCAATCTGGACGTGCTGCGGTATCGCTCCGATCATCTCGCGCTACTTGTGCCGCGCGATCATCCGCTGGCCGGCGAGGCCGCAATCGGTTTTGAGCAGAGCCTGGCGTTCGACCATCTCGGACTTGCGTCGAACGCCTCGATGAACGCGCTGATGCAGCGCATTGCGGCGGAAAAAGGCCACGAGCTCAACTACCGAACTTACGTATCGACCTTCGACGCCGCCTATCGTTTTATCCAGGCCGGCCTTGCGGTCGCGATCCTGCCACGTGAGGCGTTGTCCCGGCATGCCGCCGACGAGTACGGCATTGCCGCCGTGCCGTTGAGCGAAGCATGGGCCGAGCGGCGCTTCGTGATCTGCATGCGCGACCGGAAGGCGCTGACATTGGCGGCGTCGAATTTGCTCGACCATCTGCTGCGCCTCGCCTGAGCGTGCGCGGAACGTGGATTGAGCGCGGGTCGAACGCGCTCTGAACACCCTCTGACAAGTCCTTAAGGGTTTTCCCTTTGCGACGGAGCGCGCCCGTCCAGCTTGCCTGAGCCGCCATCGCGAGCGGCGATGGAGAGCGTCGTCAACGCAGACTTTGCCGCGCGGCCGCGCGCGGGCACGCTGTCGCTCAGCAACTTCTTTCCCTGCCCTCCACGCAAGATTCAAGACCGGGATTCAAGACCATGAGTGACACCCATGAGCGCGTCGTCGTGACCGAAGTCGGCATGCGCGACGGTCTGCAAAGCATTGCGCGCACGATGCCCACCGAATTCAAGCGACGCTGGATCGACGCGGCCTATGCCGCCGGCGTGCGGCATATGGAAGTCGCGTCGTTTGTGCCGGCGAAGCTGCTGCCGCAAATGGCCGACGCCGAGGACGTGATCGCCCACGCGCTGAGCTACGGCGATCTGATCGTGACGGCGTTGGTGCCGAACCTGAAGGGCGCACAACGCGCGCTCGCATCCGGTGTGCATCGGATCGTCGCGCCGATTTCGGTGAGCACGGCGCATAGCCTTGCCAACGTCCGCAAGACACCCGCTGAGATGATCGAATCGTTTGCCGCGATGCGCGAGCTGATCGATAGCGCGGCCGGTGCAAACGCGCGGCGCGTGGAGTTGATTGCGGGATTGTCGACCGTGTTCGGCTGCACGCTGCAAGGCGGGGTGCCCTATACCGACATCGAGCAGATTGCGCGCGCCGCGTTGCAGGCCGGCGCCGATGCCATTGCACTCGGCGACACCACGGGTGAAGCGACGCCGCGCCAGGTGGGCGAGATCATCGAACTGGTGCGAGCGGTGGCGGGAAGCAAGTTGCGCTCGCTGCATTTTCACGACACGCGCGGCCTCGGTCTCGCGAATACGCTGATCGCGCTGCAGCACGGTATCCGTGAACTCGACGCGTCGCTGGCCGGTCTCGGTGGCTGCCCGCATGCGCCGGGCGCAACCGGCAACGTGAACACCGAAGACCTCGTGTTCATGCTCGACAGCATGGGCTACGACACCGGCATCGACCTTACTCGACTCATTGCCTCGCGCGACATTCTCGCTGAGGCGCTACCCGGCGAACCTCTGTACGGCTATCTGGCGCGAGCCGGTTTGCCGAAGCAGTTCAGCGCTGCGCCGCAACGTATCGAACCTTCCGACTCACAGGTGTTGCAATGACTTCAGATTCTTCCGCTCCCGATTCTTCAACCACTTCCGCATCCGTTTCTCTGGCGGAGCAACAGGGCGCGTTGCCGCTGGCGGGCATCCGCGTGGTCGAGTTGTCGCATATGGTGATGGGGCCGACCTGCGGGATGATTCTTGGCGACCTTGGCGCCGAAGTCATCAAGGTCGAACCGCCGCGCGGCGACGGTACGCGCCGTTTGCTTGGTACGGGTGCGGGCTTTTTTCGCACCTTCAATCGCAACAAGAAGAGTGTCGCGCTCGATCTCGATAGCGAAGCGGGACTGGCCGCGCTGCATAAACTGGTCGATACCGCGGACGTCTTCGTCGAGAACTTCAAGCCGGGCCGCATGGCGAGCCTGGGTCTCGATTATGTGTCGCTGCGCGAACGCAATCCCCGGCTGATTTACGTCTCGCACAAAGGCTTTCTGAACGGTCCGTACGAGCACCGTCTTGCGCTGGACGAAGTGGTGCAGATGATGGCCGGCCTCGCCTACATGACCGGGCCGGTAGGCCGTCCGTTGCGGGCGGGCAGTTCGGTCAACGACATCATGGGCGGCATGTTCGGCGCGATCGGCGTGCTCGCGGCGTTGCACGAGCGGCATACGAGCGGGCGCGGCAAGGAAGTGCAGAGCGCGCTGTTCGAAAACTGCGTGCTGCTGTCCGCGCAGCACATGCAGCAGTTCGCCGCGACCGGCGTGGCTGCCGCGCCGATGCCCGAGCGCATCAGCGCATGGGCGGTCTACGACGTGTTCAGGCTTGCCAACGACGAGCAGATGTTTATCGCTGCCACCGGTGACGGCCAATGGCGCGCGCTGTGCGCGATTCTCGACCGCGCCGACCTGCTGGCCGACCCGCGCCTTGCGACCAACAACGACCGCGTGCTGGCGCGCGAGTGGCTGCTGCAGACGCTCGGCGAAACCTTGAGCCGCTTCGAAGGCGCCGCGCTTGTGCCGCTGTTCGAGCGTGACCACATTCCGTTTGCGTCGATCACGAAACCCGAAGACCTGTTCGACGATCCGCACCTGAACGAGAGCGGCGGCCTTGCGCGATTGACCCTCGACGACGGCAGCGAAACCGCGATGCCCCTGTTGCCGATTTCGATGGACGGCGCGCGTTTGCAACCACGCCAGCCAATCGCAAAGATCGGCGAGCACACCGCCGACGTCCTGCGCGGTTTGGGCTACGACGAGGCACAGATCGCGGCGTTGGGCGGCGGTGCGGGGCAGGTGCCGCGAGAAGCTGCGTGAGCGTGATGGTGTGAGGCAGTGAGTACTCGTTGCATGAAACGTAGTCGATCAATCTCATCCGGCATCAGACCGGAAATCATGGAGACAGACGATGAAATCGTCGAATCATGCGGTATATGCGACAGCGGTTGGCGATGCCGGCGCGCTGGGTGGTTTGCCTTCGGACGCTGGCGCATCGGCGGGCGGCCGCGCTGAAGAGATCGCGCTAGGCGGTGCGCGCATTTCCGCGCGGCTCGACCGCCTGCCCGCCACGCGCTCGATCTGGCAATTGGTGATGCTGCTGAGCCTCGGGCTTTTCTTCGAGCTGTACGACCTGATGTTCTCCGGCTACATCGCGCCGGGTCTCGTGCGTAGCGGCATTCTGACCGCGACGACGCATGGTTTGTTCGGCACGAGCGGCGTGGCGAGTTTCATCGCGGCGTTGTTTGCCGGCCTGTTCATTGGCACGGCGGCATGCGGTTTTCTCGCCGACCGTTTCGGGCGGCGCGCGATCTTCACCTGGTCGTTGCTCTGGTACACCGCGGCCAACGTCGTCATGGCGTTCCAGGACACGGCGCTTGGGTTGAACCTCTGGCGCTTCATCGCGGGGATTGGCATTGGCGTGGAGATCGTGACGATCGGCACGTACATCTCCGAGCTCGTGCCGAAGCACGTGCGTGGTCGCGCATCGGCCTTTTCGCAGGCTGTCGGTTTCTGCGCGGTGCCGATCGTGGCGTTTCTATCGTACTTGCTGGTGCCGCACCGTTACTTCGGTCTCGACGGCTGGCGTCTGGTTGTGCTGACCGGCGTAGTGGGCGCGATCGTGGTGTGGTGGATTCGCCGGCGTTTGCCGGAGAGCCCGCGCTGGCTCGCGCAGAAGGGCCGCATCGAGGAAGCGGACGCGGTGATGAAGCGGCTTGAAGCGCGCGTCGAGCGGGAATATGGACGGCCTTTGCCGGAGCCGGCGTTGCCCGAACCGGTGCGTGCGCGTGCGGCGTTTCGCGATCTGCTGATGCCGCCTTATCGCAAGCGCACGCTGATGCTGATTATTTTCCACGTATTCCAGACGATGGGTTATTACGGCTTCGCGAACTGGATTCCGACGTTGTTGATCAGGCAGGGCATTACCGTCACGACGAGTTTGATGTATGCGAGCGTCATTGCGATTGCTGCGCCGTTGGGGCCATTGCTGGGGATGCTGATTGCCGACCGCTTCGAGCGTAAGACGGTGATTATCTGCATGGCGGCGGTAAACGTGGTGTGCGGGCTGCTGTTCAGCCAGGCGCGGGAGACGGTATTGCTCGTGAGTCTGGGTGTGTGCCTCGTGCTGGCGGGCAATATCATTTCGTATAGCTACCACGCCTATCAGGCCGAGCTATTTCCGACTGGTATTCGGGCGAGGGCGGTGGGATTTGTTTATTCGTGGAGCCGGCTTTCCGCGATGTTTTCCGCGTTTGTGATTGCGGGGTGTTTGAGCCGTTTTGGTGTGAATGGCGTGTTCGTGTTTATTTCGGGCGCGATGGTGGTGGTGATGGTGGCGATCGGAACGCTTGGGCCGAAGACACGGGATGTTGCGCTGGAGGATATTTCGAAGTGATGGTTGAGGCCCGCCTGGTGGCGGCGGGCTTGCTGCCGGGTTGGTGCTTGCCTAGTTCTTTTTCTGGGTTGCCGAGCTGCTTGGGGCAACGCGGATCGGCGGCGCGCCCGACGGTGTTGTGGCCGGTGTAGGTTTCTTGGCCTGTTTCGGTTTCTTTACTTCGCGGTTGCTGCGCATTTGACCTTTTGCCATGATGGGCTCCCCAATAGGCGTTTGTCCCTCCGCGAGGGAGCAGTTACGGAGTGTGCGCTGAATTTGGTGTTTTTGGCGGGGTTTTTTTTGCCTGCCCGGCTGGGAGGGGTCTTCGCGACGCTTTTTTTGTTGATCTGGAATTTGGGCGGGGCCTTGCTGGGTTTGTGGTTTGGTTTGGCGTTGCCCTTCTGGTCTTTGGCCTTTCCTTGAATTGTTCGTGGTCTGTTTGGGTTGGTCTTTTGGCCTTTCCTTGCTTTGTTCGTGGTCTATTAGCGTTGCCCCTGTGCGGGGCGGCACTTACTTTCTTTGCCGCCGCAAAGAAAGCAACTGTATTGAAGGTCAAGTGTTTGGGGTTCATTCGATCATGATTTCGGCGGACTCCAGGGCGTAGCG